>JBNJDC010000018.1:0-13471 GCA_051744565.1 bacterium | reverse complement strand
CCTGGCAAAAACAAAAACAGAACCTAGAGCAACTCTATTCTGACCTATTCACCGACTAATAGTTTTTGGCTTCCCAAATATTGACTTTTGACCATCAACCATCAACTCTAACTCCCCCCACCCGTCCACCTGTTCACAATTGCACAATTGCGAACACCAGCACGCTTTTTCCGTTGAGGTGTGCACAATTGCGAAAACGTTCACGGGTTTTTCTTGGATTGATGTTTTTTAAACCTTCAATTTGAAAAAGAAGGAAGAGTATGTTATCTTCTATTGTGAAAAGAAACTATCATAGAAGGAGCAAGAGTTATGGAATTGGCTTCAGCCGAGATAAAAAAAATTATCCGTGAACAGCGCGAGACATTTCTCGCCCAGGAGCAGGGCACAAAGAGGGAACTTTTATCCCGGGTGGAAACCAAAATAGAGCTGCCCCATGCAATTATAATCCATGGCTTAAGACGCGCCGGGAAATCAACTTTTATGAGACAAATTGCTGCTGAATACTATGAACCAGAAGATTACTATTTTCTAAATTTTGAGGATGAGCGGTTAATAAATATAGAAGTGACGGATCTGGATAAGATTTATCAGTATCTGATGGAAGAGTATGGTAAACGGAGCGTTCTTTTTCTGGATGAAATACAGCATATTGAGGAATGGGAAAGATTTGTTCGCCGCCTTCATGATCAGGATATCAAGTTTTATTTAACCGGTTCTAATGCCCATCTGCAGGAAAGCAGTTGGGCTAAAAAATTGACAGGCCGTCATCAGACTTTAGGCCTCCTGCCGTTTTCCTTCTCAGAATATTTACGGTTTCACGATTATTCAATACCAGGGCATCTGAAAACGTTGACTACGGAAGAGACAGCGGAGCTCCGTTCTTACTTTGAGAATTATCTTCGTTTCGGAGGGATGCCTTTATATTGGAAGTATAAAGATGTAGATTTGTTGAGCGATATTTACCACGATGTTATTTTTCGGGATGTAATTTCCCGTAACGGTATTAAAAAAATAGATGATTTGCGTGAATTGGCTTTATATTTGCTCAGTAATGTAGCCTCGCTGTTCACCTATAATAACCTTGCTAACAGGTTAGGAATTTCTTCGACCGAAACGGTCCGACAATTTATTAGCTATTTAAAGGAAAGCTGGCTATTTCATACGGTAAAACGTTTTGATTATTCAGTTGCTCGTCAGCGGCAGAATCCACGGAAAATTTATTGTGTGGATAATGGATTGATAGAAGCTACTGCTTTTCGTTTTTCTGAGGATCAGGGTCAGTATCTTGAAAATCTTGTTTTCCTGGAGCTGAAACGAAGGAACAAGGAAATTTTCTATTTCAAGACTGAGGCGGGGAAGGAAGTAGATTTTTTAGTGCGCCAGGGGACAGATATTACTAATTTGATCCAGGTGGCTTATGAATTTAAAAGCCAGGCGACAGTTGAACGTGAACTTGAGGCCCTGGAGGGAGGTATGAAAGAATTGGGGGTAGAAAAGGGGACAATTCTTACGGCAAGTGAGGAGACCACTCAATTTGAAACAAAGAAAAATATTTCTATAATTCCGGTCTGGAAATGGGTATTGGAGGAAGAAGTTAAAGATTAATGGTAAGCCAGCATTCATTATTAATTCATAGTCTTGACCGGCATATTCAAAAATTACGGGGATGGTTGGATTTTATCCTTTTCTTCAACTCTTAACCCCTTTGATTAAGCTAATCACCTTTATTTTTCAAAGTTGCACAATTGCGAACACCTGTACGCTTTTTCCGTCGAGGTGTGCACAATTGTTAAAACGTGCACGGGTTTTTCTATTTATTTATGAAATAGTATGGGCTTTTTCTAACTGGAAAGTGGCAGATTTTTTTCAAGGACTGGATATTGCTATGAGTGCTAAAAGAATTAAGAAGAAGGCTTATCGGTCCCGGGAATAAGAATAGGTAAGAGATTATTCAAGCCATCTATTAAGACGATCATATACATCTTCCCGGCTACCAATAAATACCGCTAATATCTTTTTGTGCTCTTCCCAAAGTTGATAGATTACTTGAAATTCTCCCTGGCTGGTACTGATTTTCAACGATCGTAAATTATAGTTCCTGGCTTTTCCTTTGAGAGGTTTGCCCAATTCGGGATTTTTCTGCAAACGCCCGATGGGTTTTATAGCTGTCTGGACGACCGTCTCATTAAGTTTTTCAAATTGCTGGGTTATATAGAGTCCGTATTCTATTGACCAATCATATCCCATATTTTTCTTTCATTTGTTCGTGTGAGACGGTTTCATCATTTTCCGAAGCCTCGTGGGCTTCTTCCAGGATATCACCGAGATGCAGTTTTCTCATTACAATCCGATCATTCACCCGGGCTACTATCAGTTCATCAGATTCATCCATCTATAGTTCGTCTCGGATTTCGGCCGGAATTACTACCTGTCCCCTGGTAGATAAGCGGGTTGTTTTTACAGTGCTCAATATTTCCACCTCCTTTTCTTACCAGTAAGATTATACTACATTTTTAGGGCTACGTTAAAATTCAAAAAATAGCTCAATAATTGAGTTAATGGGTATTGGTCAATTGCACAATTGTGCACGGATTTGGGAGGGATATAATTCTCCTTTTTAAATACTGCCCTTTTTTTGTGATTATTGCGGTCTCCAGAGACGATGAAGGAAAATTAATATTGCTTCACCATGGATGGAAAAGTTACAATATAATCCTGTAAGTGGTCAAAATGTGTTATTGTTTTCAGGGCATCAGTACCTTTCTATAATAAATTAACAGGTTAGTATTTTATCCTGGCATCGCATGAGATTTTTATGGACGGGCAAAAAGATATATAATATCTTGAAAAAGGTTGTTTATCATTCGGTTAAATCACCGAAGCGAGAGGAATTCAGTCAGGAGTGAACAGTGATGAAATTTTTTGAGCAAACTTATTTTTATTATTTTTTGAAAGTTATTGTTGATTTTTTGTTGATTGTTGCCAGTGGTTTTGGCGTTTTTTACTGGCGCTTTGACTCCTGGGAGGTCCCTTTTGTTCTATACTTGTTTTTAGGAATATTCATTTTAATATTTATTCTTTTAAGTTATCTACGTCGAGATTACATGCCTAAAATCCCCCGTGACGCCCTGGACAGTTTTTTTTCTACCGTCCGCACTTTTATCCTTTCCTATTTACTGGCCCTGGTGGCGGTGATTTTTACCATTCCCTCCCATCCCAGCCGATTGGCCCTTGGAGGGTTCCTCGGGGTTGGCCTGCTGTTGATCGGTTTACACCGCTATCTGTTTAATCGTTATCTTTCCAAGAAATTACTTACCGAATCGCACCGGGTTTTAATTGCCGGCGCGGGGGAAGTTGGGCGGCGGGTAACCCGGGAAATGAAGAAATTGTTTGGGGATCAAATAGAGATCCTGGGTTTTATTGACGATCACCGGGAGGAGTTTGAGTTTCCAATTCTTGGCGAACTTTCCGAGTTTGAGGAAAAAGTTAAGCAGCTGCAGCCGGACAGTCTTTTTATTTCTATTTCCAATATTGAAGAGGAAAAAATGCTCAGGATGATGGAACGGGCGCGGAGTCTTGGTCTGCCGGTAAAAATAATTTCGGATGTTTTTGATATTGTGGCTCAGAAGGTTACCGGTGGCAGCCAGGAAAAATGGCCGGTAATTGAAATCCAGGATACGCCGGTTCGCCGGACCCAGGCCTTTATCAAGCGGGGGTTTGACTTAGTTGGAGCAAGCTTGATTCTCCTGGGATTAAGTCCGTTTTTCGTATTAATTGCAGCGGCAATCAAGCTGGAATCCAGTGGTCCTGTCTTTTTTACCCAGGAAAGAATGAAAAACAGAAATGAATCTTTCGATTTTATTAAATTTCGGACCATGTATGAAAACGCCGAGCAGATGAAAGAAGAATTAATGGATGAAAATGAAAAAAATGGACCAATATTTAAGATGAAAAAAGATCCCCGGATAACCAGGGTTGGCAAATTTCTCCGCCGTTTCTCTCTGGATGAGTTTCCCCAGCTTTTTAACGTGCTCAAGGGTGATATGAGCCTTGTTGGCCCGCGTCCCCCCACACCGGACGAAGTGGTTGAATACGAACCCTGGCAGGAAAAACGGCTGGAAGGCTACGCGGGAATGACCGGTCTGTGGCAGGTCTCCGGGCGCAGTAACCTGGAGTTTGAAGACATGTGTTTGCTTGATATTTATTACCTGGAAAACTGGTCTCTGGAGCTGGATATTAAGATCCTGCTGAAAACTATTCCAGCCGTGCTCACCGGTAAAGGAGCTTATTGAGAGGAGAAGGTTGTTTCTTATTCCTCGTTCCTGGTTTCTTGTTAACTGCTTTTTTATTCTTGTTGTGGGGACTTTAAATTATAAACTGACAGTAAGGAGATAATATATGAACAGTGATACTGTTGGAATAATTCAAGCGCGAATGGGATCCACGCGGTTGCCGGGGAAGGCGCTGAAAAAAATCGGGGGTTATTCGATTACTGAATTTTTGGTTCGCCGGGTAGAGAGTGCGCTGTCCGAGCCGTTGCTGGCAATACCGGCGGGAAAAGAAGACGACCAACTGGCAGAAGCGGCTGAGAGTTGGCCCTGTGAAGTTGTCCGGGGGCCGGAGGAGGACGTTTTGCAGCGGTTCATAATTGCCCTGGAGAAGCGCCCGTCGGCGGAGGCAGTGGTGCGCATTACCGGGGATAATCCGTTGCTTTCGCGCCGGTTGCTGTGGATGAGTGCGGAAAAGTTCCGGGAAGTTGATTGTGACTGGGGAAGTTTTCGAGACGTGCCCCTGGGGGGCTCCACCGGAATTTTTGCCGCGAGCTGGCTGAGGCGGGCGGGAGAAGAGGCCCGGGATGATTTTGACCGGGAACATGTGACCAGTTGGATCAAAGGTCATCCGGATTCTTCAGCCTGTCGCTGGGAAGCACCGGCTGAACTGCGCGCTCCGGGCCTGCGCCTGACGGTGGATACAGAAGCAGACCTGGAGTTGATCCGCCGGTTGGTGGAGGAAGATGAAGCGCCGGAAGAGGTTTCTACAGCCGAGGTAGTGAAAAAACTGGCCGCTAGTCCGCAATTGATTGGGGTAAACAGTCATATCCGGCAAAAACACCGGCAGGATGTCAGCAGTGTCCTGTATTGTCTCAATAAAGGAGGGAAATGGGGCCACGGACATTTTTCCCGGATGAAATCAATAGCTCGGGCAATAGAAACGGCCCAGAAGAAACGAAATCTGAAATTTCATTTGCTGGCGGGAGGAAGTGGGGATCTGGAGCATGGTCGGCTTCTTAAAAAATTTGACCAGTCGCTGGCCGACGAGGATATTATCCGCTGGACCAGGCGGGCGGATGTTAATTACGTGATCCTGGATATAAAAAACAGTTCCCGGCGGCTGGTAAAAACGTTGCGGAATGAAAACAGGTGCGTGATAGGAATTGAAGATACAGGTGCCGGCCGGGGGTTAATGGACCGGGTGGTGGATCCAAATCTTTACCATGGACAGCTCGACGAGGACGAGGTTCCAATGAAAATGAGGGGCTACGGTCCTCGTTATGCGCTTGTTGATCCTAATTTTGCCAAAAACAGGCGGCAAGAGCCCCCGCGCTCATTGCGCGACGTCGGCTTGTTTTTCGGGGGAACGGATCCGGAAGGTCTGGGGATGAAATTTATCAGCCTGGCTGAAAAACATCCCGAGGTTACTTTCCATCTGTTTGGGCCCAGGGATGATAACCTGGAGGAGTGTCCGGACAATTTGAATTTCCGCGGCTATACGGAGAAACCGTGGCAGGATTTTGCAAAAATGGATTTTATGGTAATCGGCGGGGGAAACGTAAAGTTTGAGGTTGCCGCCCTGGGATTGGGAGCCCTGATAATTGCCCAGCACGATGAACAGTATGATAACAGCAAAAGATTTATTGAAAAAAATGAACTGGGCTGGGACTGTTTTAAAAAAGATGCTGCTCCAGAGCGGTGGGAGGAGGCTCTTCTTGCGGCCGACGACCCCGGCCGGTTGGAACGGTGGTGGGAAAAAGGGCCGGAAGTGGTGGACGGGCAGGGAATTAAACGATTGCTTGCAGATTTTTCGGAGATAAAAGTGTAGTTTTACAGGTTCAGGCTATTTATTTCAGAGAGAACGAAAGTTAAGAGCTGGGGGATAGGATGTCCAGCAGACGGTTTGAGGCTTTGAGGGTGGGGGGGATTAATTTTTGCCAGCGTTCGAACTGCCGGGTGAAAATATCCGCTTGATTATGGCGGTCTATATCCTGCATCTCCCGGCTTAATCGGTCGACCTCCCACTGGAAGTAGCGAACTATCTGTTCTTTCTGGCTGATTGAACGGGCCAGTTCAAGCCAGCGGGAACTTATGTTCCGGTCACGTTTTTTCATTTTATCTATGATTTGCAGTTCAGATTGACAGAATTGTAATTCTTCCTGGAACTGGCTCAGTTTTTCGTGAATTCCTTCCCGATCAATTTCTTTCTGTTCGTCAGTGCCTTCCGCCAGGGGATCTTTATTAAAATCAAGGTTCATATCTTCTACCGGTTGGGTCCCTGCCAGCGGTAAAATACCTATTTTAGGCCGATAAACGGGAAAATCACAGTTTTCGATTAAAAATTCCAGTCCGTCCCGCCAGCCAAGGAAGCGGGAAGTGGTCAGTATTTTTATATTATTTGAATCTACGGTATGAAGTTCGTAGCGGGAGAGGATATCAAATATTTTCCCGGGGAGAGTGGTAAATCGATCCAATTCGTCGGCCAGCTGGTTGTATTGGGGGTTGAGTCGGCTGTAGGGGAGGTGGTTTTTGAACGAGAGGTCGATCCCTAGAATAAGGCATTCTTCAGGGTTCAAATGACGGACGAAATCAAGAGCTGTGGTGGCTACGCTCCCCGATAAAGCTAAAAATCCGGGGGAGGGAACTTCGGGTTGAAACCAGCGAACGGGAGGGAAATTAGGTTCAAAAAACCTTACATTTTCTGCTCTTTCTATAGCCTCACGCTGCATGTAGGCGGGGGTAATCAGCGTGGATTGATCCGGAAAATTTTTGAGGAATTTCATATTATCGGGTCCGGTGTCCACACAGATGACAAAATCAGGAATGATGTCCTGGTTTAAAAGCAGAGGGAGGGCGGTGTCCAGGGCGACCATCCAGCCGTTGGCAGCTCTTTCCAAAAGTTCAATATTATCGTCCAGGTCGGCCCCGGGACCGATTACCGTACATTTTTGTCCCCCGAGGCTGTTCTTGAGGTTTTTCAGAGGGGGAGCTTTGATATAGTCCACGAGGTTATCAGCAAAAAAACGGTGCCAATCGGTCAGGAATTTTTCCATTGTTGCCTGGTTGGCCCGGGCCGTTTTTTTGAATTTTTCCAGGTTGTCCAGCGGTTGTTTGAACTGTTGCTCCCTGTCCTCCAGGGGGGGGACGGTAAAAATATCATCCACCGCAGCAACGGAAAAATAGGCTTCTATTTCATCACCAAGCTGGTGGGCTGCTTCACCGCAGATAAATAGAATATTATTATTTTTAACCAGCTGGGTTAGTTCCTTGTTTTGCAGCAAATGTCTTAATAGGGCCAGATTCGGCTCCGCAACCACGGCAGTGTGCCGGCGAAGTTCTCCCTGGAAGGTTTCCAGAGCCCGGTAATTTTCAATTCCACAGATCACAAACAGGGCGGAAGCCCCCCGGCGTTTAAGTTGGATTTCATTAAATTGTTGATAGTCCGGTCTTTGATCGGGGACAGGAGTACTCAGTATTTTCTTTTTAATTTCCGGGCGTGAGAATCTAATGTTTTTTAAATTTTCAAGCAGCAGCTTTTCACTCATAATTTCAGTTCCAGATTGGTTGGGATAACGTATTTGTGGTTATCATAACAATAGATTCGGGAAAAAAATAGACGGTTCGCGAGCGATAGTGAGTAAATAAATTGTTAATGTCAGGAATGGATATACAATATAATTAATGAAAGTTTCAAGTTTAAAGTTGCAAGTTGATAAATTCAAATCAATTAACAAAAAACCTCTGTTCTGGCGGTACAAATTCGAGAATGCAGAAATTAGATGAGGTAATGAAGGCAGGTCCGGCAATGATGAGCTAATCGAGGTCAGTTTGGTAACAATGAATAAAGCTCCGGAAGGATATGAAAAATAGTGAGGTGGAACGTTGTGGGCTGGCAGAATATTAGTTTTGTTGTAATTTTTATAACTGTCCTGGCAATTTTGATCTGGGGCTGGGTTAAGATCCAGGAAAAATGGGGTATATATCATCCGGAACGGTTCAGTTCGGATTGGTTTGGTACTTTGCCCGCGGGTCTGGAGGCGGTAAGTTTTGAGACGGAAGATGGTATTGAATTAACTGGTGTTTTTAAGGAGGTGGATCCGGAAGCGCCAACCGTCATATTAGCTCACGGGAACTCGGGGGATTTACGCGGCCGGCTGGTCTGGTTTGACCTGGTTGTTCCCGCCGGCTGGAATGGTTTTATCTTTGACTACCGGGGCTATGGGACCTCGGAAGGAAAGCCCTCTGAGGCGGGTTTGTACACGGATATGGCGGCAGCCATAGATTTTGCGTCCGAACGGGCGGCAGAGGATAAAATTTATCTACACGGGCGTTCGCTGGGTGTGCCGGTGGCTGCGAACGGAGCGAGCAAGCGACCGGTGAAAGGAATTGTCCTGGAAAGCGGTTTGCCTTCCGCCGCGGACGCGGCAACCACCATTCTCCCTCTGCCCGGTGTGGGGGGGTTATTATCCGTGGATTTTGCAACCCTTGAATATTTAAAGGAAGCAACTAAAAATTATGGTCCGCTGCCTAAAATAATCATTCACGGCACCGAGGATAAAATCCTCCCCTTCTGGCTAGGGGAGAAGCTGTATAAAAAGTCTCCGCCCCCAAAAACAACCTGGGTTGTGGAAGAGGCCGGGCACAATAACTTGATCGAAACGGCCGGGGAAAAGGTCTATTCACAGCGAATAAAGGGATTCCTGGAGAGTATTAAACAGGACAGAATGGTGAATGATTTTAAGAACCGAGAGAATAGAGATTAGGAGAATAGAGATTAAGTAAAAGCAACTGCAGAAACAAAAGAGAATAAAAACCGGGCGAGTGCGGTAGACGTTTTGTCGTTAAGAAAGTTGGGGGGAGTGGTTTTAATTATTGGGTAGCCAATAACTTTCCAACTTTCAACTTTTAGCTTTCAGCTTTAGGCTGAAGTTAAGGGTGGCCGACCGGATTCGAACCGGCGACAACTCGGACCACAACCGAGTGCTCTACCAACTGAGCTACGGCCACCATGTTAGTGGTAAAGTTAGAAAGTTGAAAGTATGCAAGTAATAGCAGAAAATCTTTCAATCCTATCACTTAAAATATTATAGCTGAGATTTCATAATTTTCTACTAAGTTTTTAGTTTAAAAATTTGTTTTTCAGGTTTTACTTTTACACTTGGCTCTTTCATACTTTCACACTAATATCGGGCAGCCCGGATTTGAACCGGGGATCTCCTGCTCCCAAAGCAGGCGCGTTAGCCAAACTACGCCACTGCCCGGAAATACAGCCTAAAGCTAAAAGCTTAAAGCCGAAAGCTTTTAAAATCAAAAAAAATCAACCAGTTAACCAACTAGCTAACCAGCTAACCAGTTAACTAGTCAACTAACTATACGCCCGGCAGGATTTGAACCTGCGACAAGCGGCTTAGAAGGCCGCTGCTCTGTCCGGGCTGAGCTACGGGCGCTTCGGAATCAATTATTTTACTATATTAATTTCCGGCAGTAAATTGTCTCAAATTAAACCCACCGGGAAATTTAACTGGTTTCGGGTTCAATCGGACGGGGTTTTCAGTTATAATTTATTTTTATTTTGATAGTGGGTCTCAATATATATGAATATTATTTTTGTTTGTCCATTCTTATTGATTGTGCAGTAATTACCTGGAAGTGATTATTATCAGTAAACAAAAGAGGCAACTGGAAGATATCCAGGGCGAGTCTGATCCCCGGGCGGTGGGATTAAACTGCGTTGGTATTCGAGATTTTAAACTGCCTTTAAAAATCAAGGATCGCAGCCGGGGAACTCAGCAGGTGGTAGCTGATGTAAATATCGGCGTTAATCTCAGTGAGGATGAGCGGGGCGCCCACCTCAGTCGTTTTGTGGAACTTGCGGAAAAATACCGGCAATCAGAATTCTCATTTGAATCGGTCCCTGATTTTTTACATGATTTAACTGATAGTCTTAATTCAACCAATGCATACGCCAGGTTCGAGTTTGATTATTTTATTGAGAAAAAATCCCCCTCCAGCGATAAAAAAGCGCTGATGGATTTTAACTGCGGATTTGGGGGATTGCTTGAAGAAGGAGAAATGAAGACATGGATAGAAGCTGAAGTGCCCCTGACGACCTTATGTCCCTGCAGTAAAGAAATAAGCCGGGGAGGCGCCCATAACCAGCGGGCGAAGGTCAAAAGTAAAGCGGTGATCAACCGTTTGATCTGGCTGGAGGAGTTTATAGAAATAATAGAGGGAGAAGGCAGCAGTCAGCTTTATTCCCTCCTGAAGCGTGAAGATGAAGCTTACGTTACCGAGGAGGCCTATAATAATCCCAAGTTTGTTGAAGATATTGCCAGGGATTTAAGTCTTGTTTTTGCGGACGAAGAGAGAATTGATGATTTCTGGCTGGAATGTATCAGTTATGAGTCAATCCACAATCATAATGCTTATGCCACCGTTCGCCAGGGAAGTTTCTGGGATGAGGCGACAACCCTGTGAGTAATTCATCCTCTCAATTACCTCAACTTGTTGAAAGCGGTGGAGTGGATCTTCACACCCATTCTACCAGTTCCGACGGTCAATTTACTCCTGCTCGCCTGGTGGAACTGGCGGAGGAGGCTGGTCTGGAGGCCCTGGCCCTCACCGACCATGATACGGTGGGGGGGATTGAGGAGTTTATGCGGGCCGGGGAAAACTCGCCGGTGGAGACGGTGCCGGGACTGGAGATTAGCTGTGAAAATAAGAAGGGTCGGTTTCATATTCTCGGGTATTACCTTGACTGGGAAAAGCCGGTGGTGGCCCAGGAATTAAAATATTATGAGGAAGCCCGCGCCGAGCGAGTCAGGGGGATGATTGAGATCCTGCAGGATGAAACCGAAACTGATCTGACGTTTGAAAAAGTCGCTACCCAGGCGGGTAAAAATTTAATTGGCAAACCGCATGTTGCCCAGGCCATGGTTGAAGAGGGACTGGTTGCGAATACGGATGAAGCTTTTGAAAATTACCTGGCCAGCGGGCAGGTGCTTGATCAAGTACCCAAGGAAAGAATGGGGGTTCGCCAGGCCGTGCAGCTAATAAAGTCGGCGTCCGGGGTTCCTGTCCTGGCCCATCCGGTTCTTTATCCTCAAAATTTGGATGTAGTAAATTTTAAAGGACTGGGGATTGAAGGGGTGGAAGTTTATTACTCGGATAATGAACCTGAGGATCACCGGAGATATTTGGAATTTGCCCGGAAGAAAAATTTGCTGGTAACCGGAGGCAGTGATTTTCACGGGGAAGTAAAACCGGAAGTAAAACTGGGAGATATTCGCGTGGATATCTCGGTGGTTGAGGCTTTACAGGGAAAAAGTTTAATGACCGGCGGACGATATGATTTTTATTGATTTTTGTTTTATCAGTAGAAATCAGGTTCGTTAAATTGTGTAAATAGGTTTCTCACTTTCATGAATGAAGTTGTGAAGTATCAAGTTAAAAGTTTCGAGTAAAATGATAAAAATCAACATGAATTGCCGGGGCGGAACCCGGTAATGACAATCTTTTTGTTTTTTTGATTGTGGAGCGGAGTTCGGCAATTAAAACTAAATACAAAGGACGGAAAACAGATGACTGGAGAAAAATTAAAAGTCGGTTTGGATCTGACGCCACTGCACAGCGATTTAAGGACAGGTTCCGCCGGGCGAGTTGCCCAGGCTTATTTTGAGTGGTTTACAGCCAATTCGGGTTTCGAAGTGGTGCCCTATTCCCGGGGGGATTTTCCCCGGACGGACGGGGATGGAAGTGAAGAATGGAAAAATAAATTGTGGGACCGCTGGCGAATAGCCTGGGAATTTCGGGGCGCAGACCTGGATGTTCTGCAGATTGTGGATCCCCGCCGGGTTCCTCCATTTTCAAACTCACCGGTGGTTACCCTGGTGCATGATTTGATTCCTTACCTGTATCGGGAAAGATACCAGGCAGATTTATTCGATCGATATTTATTCTGGCGAATGAAAAGACAGATAGTAAACTCGGATTTTATTGTTACTCCTTCCCGCAGCACGGCCAAAGATCTGCAGATGTCGTTTGGACTACAAAAAGAAAAAGTTAAACCTGTATACCATGGAATAGATCAGCGCCGCTTTTATCCCCGGTCGGAAGAAAAAGTGGAAGAAGTTTGCAATCAACTGGATATATCCGCTCCTTATTTTCTGGTGGTGGCCGACCTCAGTCAGTACGATCCAATCAAAAACCTGGAAGAAATTATTGAAAATTGGGATTATCGGATTTTGTCAGAGATTCAACTGGTATTTGCCGGGAAGAAAGGCGAATACAGCCAGCGGCTGGAGGAATTATGGGAAGGGAAAAAGAACAATTTAGTTTTCACGGGATATATTGATGATGAACAACTTGCCGGATTGTACAGTGGTGCCCAGTTGCTTCTGTTTCCTTCCCGTTACGAGGGATTTGGTTTTTCAGTCCTGGAAGCCATGGCGTGTGGGACAAAACCGGTGGTTCGGGAGGTAGGGGCCCTGAAGGAAATTAGCGGTTCGCCGGCTATCAAGCTGGACGACAATGAATACCCGGATCAGTTAATGGATGTATTGACCGATGCCCTCGGGGATTTTCGTATAGACGAAGATTGCGTGAAACATGCCGAAAAATTCAACTGGCAGAAAACGGTCGATAAACTTGAAAAAATTTATGAAGAAGCCTCAGCCCTTAGTACGTGAGGTTAAATTTTCCACTTCTTCTTCTGAAATTTCTTCCGCCTCATCTTCCAGCATTACGGGGATATCGGAGCGAATAGAATATTTCAACCGGCAATCCGGGCAGAGCAGGAATTCTTCCTCTTCAAAATAAATCAAATCTTCCCGGCAGGCGGGACAGACAAGTATCTCAAGTAGTTCTTCATCGAGAGCCATGGTTATACACTCCAGTAGCAAAAATTAAAAATTGGTTGTTCTAAATTGTATCGGAAGTCGGGAGAGGAGAAAACCTTTTTTGCCTTTTTATAAAATACCTTGACATTTCAGGGGGGGTTTAATACTATATTTAAGCTAAAGTAATCGCGGGGTGGAGCAGTCTGGTAGCTCGTCGGGCTCATAACCCGAAGGTCCTGGGTTCGAATCCCAGCCCCGCTACTATTTTTTTATTTAATGGCGAATCAGCAGGGGAAAAGCCGTTATTTAGCGGGTTCCCCGGTGGACCTGAGTTAAAATAGCGGCGTAGCTCAGCGGTTTAGA
>JBNJDC010000017.1:0-13481 GCA_051744565.1 bacterium | reverse complement strand
AGTTGAAATATTTTTGAAACATCTTGCACCCGGTTTTCCCGCGGATATATTCCCACCCAGCAGCTGGCAAAGCCCAGGTCGTGGGCGGCCAGCAGGAAATTCTGGGTGGCGGCTGCACAATCCTGGGGCCAGAAGTTTTCATGTTTTACTCTGCTTAAATCGGCACAGATCAAAACGGCAACCGGAGCATCTTTAACCATATGGGCGTTGGAATGTTGGCGGGCGATTTTCTCCAGGATGTCCGAGTCGTCTATAACTATAAATTCCCAGGGCTGTTCATCTCCGGCCGACGGAGCGTACATGCTTGCTTTAATCATTGTTGTCAAATCATCTTCCGGTATTTCTTCGCCCTCATAATTACGTATGCTGCGCCTGGATTGAATAGTTTCGAGTGTCTCCATGGAGAAAACCACCCCGCTGGGATTTTAGTTTTTTATCCGGATAGTAAATTTTATATTGTATAATCAAGTATGCATAATCATTTAACGATAATCAAGAATTATCTAAAATCAATAAAATTTTTACCGGATGTTTTAATTTATGGAGGGAATAATAATGGAAAATTTAACTGTTAATGATTACCAGGAGGAAGCTTTGAAAACAGTTATTTACCCGGATGAAGGGGATAACCTTATATACCCCGTTCTTGGTTTAAATGGAGAAGCCGGGGAGATGGCCGAAAAATTAAAGAAGATTATTCGAGATAACGAAGGAAAAATTGAAGAGGACAAGAAAGAAGAACTGGCCCGTGAGCTTGGGGATGTATTCTGGTACCTGGCTGTTTGTGCCCATGAACTGGGGTTTGAACTGGAGGAAATCGCCCGGCATAATCTTAATAAACTTGCGGATAGAGAACAGAGAAATAAGCTCCAGGGTTCCGGGGATAATCGCTGAGGGGCGTAATTTTGGATAGTCAACAGTTCCAGCAACTGGTTGAAAACGCTCTGCACGAGTTACCGGGCTGGGTTGATAATATTATTGAACAGGAAAATCTGGTGATCTGTGTTCGGGAAACCCCCGGGCCAAAAGTGGTTGAAGAACACAGTTCTGAAATTTTGGGTTTATTTACAGGGGTGCCTTATGGCGGCCGGCGGGGAACTAATCCGCTCCCCTCCCGGATAGAAATATACCGCCAACCTTTTCTCAAGCATATACCGGCGGATGAAATGCCCGAGCAGGTCCGGCGGACAGTAATACATGAAGTGGCTCATTTTATGGGAATGGACGAAAATGAGGTGCGTGATCGTGGTTATTAAAAAAATTGTTTTTAGTTTTATTATTGGGAGGTAACTGTTTATGCCTGATTCAAGGATGGGAAAGCGGAAAAAATTAAAAGGGTACGTGGAAGTTATATATTCCGGCGAAAAACCACTTGAATTCCAGGCCGAGGATGTTAGCACTAATGCGATTGGGATAATTGTTCCCCTTGATCACCGGGTGGTGGACAATATCAGGAAATTCTTCCGGAAAACCGCCACTTTGAAACATCCTCGACTCCCCAATTCGGTAACCGGTCGTCTGAACAGAATTGCCAAGGTTCCGGGGGATCGGTTGAAATGGTTGTTTTCTCTAAACCGGAAACTAAAAAATTTTAAAAGTATCTAACCCTTCACTGCCGGTAGGTCGAAGATAAAATAAAAACGGGAGGAAATTTATGAAGAGTATCAGGATGGGACTTGTGCTGGACAGACACCTTGAGCAACTTTCTAAAATTATGAATCACGGGCGCCAGGTTTTTGCAAGCCGCCCGCAGGTGGCTGATTTCTTCGGTTCCCTGGAAACCGTTGTCCACCTTGAACAGCAGCGCCGGCAGCATAGTCTTGAAGGGCAGTGGGATGAGTCCCCCTGGGAGTTTGATTTTGACCGGCTGACGCCCTCGGCCCAGATCTGTATTTATGAGTTTTTTCGGGGCAAACAGGAGGAATTTACCGGCGAGGAGCCTCCGATTGCCTCTTTTTTCAACCAGGTTGCCAATCACCTTAACCGCTACATGAAACGGGAATTACCCGAGGATATTAAAGACAAGGTTGAAGAGGCGCATGAGACGGTATTGGAGGAGAAAGAAACCAGGCATTTTACCGGGTAATTATTTTTTTGCTTTTTTCGGAAAAATATATTATATTTATATGCTCGTTGTAAGAGAACTATAGAAAAGTTGTAAGTAGTACCGGTTGTGGCGCAGGATGTAGGCCATGTTGGTGCCTCAAGCGGGAATTGAACAAGTAGCAAAGGAGGTTATCGAGCATGCCTACAGGAACTGTTAAGTGGTTCAACGATGATAAAGGCTTTGGCTTTATCGAACAGGAAGTAGGAGAAGATGTTTTTGTTCATTTCTCCGAAATTCAAGCCGAAGGCTTTAAGTCCCTGGACGAAGGCCAGGAAGTTGAATTTGAACTGGAAGAGACCGAAAAAGGTCTCGCGGCCACCGACGTAAGTCCCCTTTAAGGGATATAATTACTGAGGCTGTAAAGGGCTCCCGCGGTGACCCGCGGGAGCCCTTTTTTATATCTGCTTTAATTTTCACTTTCCATTTTTACTTTCCCATTGACTTCAAATTTACCGTTTTTTAAAAAATTAAGAACAGAGTCTATAGTTTTTTGTTTATAAGGTAGGTTGTTGTGATCTCCACTGATAATTTTAAAAGCGCTGCTGCCCGCTAAGTGGGTATTTTCAACGGCAATCAGTCCGTCGTTTTTTTCCTGAATCAGGGGGCTGAATCCAATTGGATTTTCCTGGAGGCCGGCAATAATTCCAAATTCTATTTCCGGTACCGGGAGGTTTTGAGCCTCCTTGATTAACTGTTCCCCGGGAGGCCCTGTTACCTGGTTATAAAGGGGAACATCCTGGAGGAGGCGGGCAATCTCAGAGCCCTGGTTTGGTGGAGCAATCATGACCAGCCGGTGCAGGTTAATATCTTTCTGCCAGTTTTCTTCTGCAAATAAACCGCGAACTACAAGTCCGCCCATGCTGTGGGTTACAAAGGAAACAGTATCCGCTCCCTCGTAACGTTCAATTAATTTTGCCAGCTGCCGGCTGTGCTCCGTAATTGGTCGGAGGGTGCTTGGATAATCAATATTAACCGGTTCGTATCCGGCCGCTGCCAGGGCCCTGGTTATTTTGCTCATGTGAAATCTTGACCGAAACAGGCCATGGACAACTACTACAATGTGAGAACTACGAGGAATAATATTTTTCTTAATTCTTATTTTTTCAAAAACTGTTCGACAGGCTTCGTAGCTGCCCCAGGCGTGGCGCTGGCTGTCGGGATCAAGCAGTCGATAATGGTTGGTGTAGATATTGTACTGGATACGCCAGCCCGAATAAAAGTATACATCGGCCCAGATCTGTCGGCCTCCGAAAGTCCACAGTGGTAAATTCGGATAGCCGCTACCGTGACGTTTCTGTAGTTCATTGATCATGAATTTTTCACATTTAGCCAGAGAAGCTGAAAACATAATTTTCTGGCTGGAGGTATCAACAACCCGGCAGTGGTTCGGGGCTGATGAACATTCCAGGCGAAGATTTAGAGCAGTCCGGGGGAGAGGCAATTGCTTTTTAGTTCCGTAAGCGGGGGAAATAAAAGAAAATGTAATACTGATAAAAATAACCAGGCATAAATAGAATGTCCTTAATTTAATTATTATTTTCACGAATTTTGGCAAGATATTTTTTCAGGCGTGCTTCCTGGCCCTGTTTGGTTGGCTGATAGAAACTCAAATCTTCAGGCAGGTAAGACTGGGGGGTGTAATGTCCCGGGTAATCGTGGGGATATTTATATTCATCCGTGGCGTTATCATCGCTTGAGCGGGCGGCCCGGGGATCGCGCAGGTGATCGGGGACCGGTAAATTAAGACCGTTCTTTATCTTTTCTCGTGCTTCAGAAATAGCTTTGTAGGCGGCGTTACTCTTGGGGGAGCTGGCCAGGTAGGCTGTAGCCTGGGCCAGGGGAATCTGTGCTTCGGGCAGACCGACAAATTCTACAGCCTGCTGGGCGGATATGGCCAGAGTTAGTCCGTAGGGGGCGGCATTACCTATGTCTTCGGACGCTGCAATTACAAGTCTGCGGGCGATAAACAGGGGATCTTCGCCGGCTTCCAGCATTTTTGCCAGGTAATAAATAGCGGCGTCGGGATCCGAGCCGCGGATGCTTTTTATGAACGCAGAGGCGACGTTATAGTGGTGGTCGGCGTTTTTATCGTAGTTAACCGCGGAATCCTGGATGGCTCCTTCCACCTGCTGAAGGTCTATTTTATCTCCAGTTTCTGCCGTTCGGGCGGCGATCTCCAGCCCGTTAAACAGTCGCCGAGCGTCTCCACCGGAAGATTCAATCAAGTGCTTGCGGGCCTCTTCAGTCAGCTCGATTTCATTTTGAATCCCTCGCTCCTCGTCCGTTAAAGCTCTATCCAGAAGAATTTCCAGCTGTTCAAATTCAAGGGGCTTGAATTCCACAAGAAGAGAGCGGGATAACAGGGCATTGTTCAGGTAGAAGGAAGGGTTCTGGGTTGTGGCCCCGAATAGAATCAGAGTTCCATTTTCCACCGAGGGTAACAGCGCATCCTGCTGGGCCTTGTTAAATCGGTGGATTTCATCGAAAAATAGCAGAGTCTGTTTATCCTGGTGTTCCAGTCGTGTTCTGGCCCGCTCTATTACTTCCCGGAGATCATCTTTGCCGGCCAGGACAGCATTTAAACGTTCAAAACTTGCTTCTGTATGGCGGGCAATAATATGAGCCAGCGCTGTTTTACCGCATCCCGGGGGGCCATGTAAAATTAAACTTGACAGTCTGTCCGCCTGCAGAGCTCTGCGCAGTGGTTTGTCCGCTCCCAGGGCGTGTTGCTGGCCGACAAACTCATCAAAATTACGGGGCCGCATCCGGTGGGCAAGGGGAGCCTGCGGATCTAATTCATGGTTATTATTACCGGGGTCTGAATTATTGGAAAATAGCTGCTGTTCGCCGGTCATGAAAGTATTTCAGCACACTCATCTTCTAATCTTTCGGGGTTATAAGCAGGCACCCATTTTTTGACCAGTTCTCCCTTTTGATACAGTAAAACAGCGGGGAGCTGGTTGATGTCGTATTTATTTAGCAGTGATTTGGATTTTACTGCATTAATCAAGCTTACCTGGAGGTGGGCAGAGTGATTCGCCTGAAGTTGTTCGAGGGCCGGTTTTAACTTCCAGTTGCTGGGGTGCCCGGGTTTCATGAAGACCATCAGGTGATAATAATTGCCGGTGTTGATCACGTGTCCGAAGGTTACGGAGTCAACATATTCAAAACTGGATCTATCAAAAAGAAAATCTCCGACCAGGAAATTGTGAAAACGATCTTTAAAATCATCCCGGTATTTTATATTGGCCATTCTCCTGATTTCCTCTCCTTCCCGGAAAAGGATAAAGGCCGGGCAGCTATGAATATGCCACTCGTAAAAATAATCTCGAAAATCTGCCATTCGACAGCCTATAAATTGGAAAACGTCTTCGTAATTTTCGCAGACCGAAACAACGGCCGGTTCGATTAGCTGACAGAGATTGGATGAAGGCTCAACAAAATAGAGCAGAGCCGGTTTTTCCACTTCTGATAGGACCTCTTCAAGATCCCGTGATCTTGGCGGCTGGAAAGGACGGGGGACGGTCATTAAATCTGCTCCTCTGTTTTTTTGAGTTGATTATTAATGTCTTTTATTCGGTCAAAAGTATCTTTACTCAGTTTTGTTGGCGGTGTATTTTCTTCCATCCGGATTAATTCGCCGGCCATGTTGAGAGCTGTTAACAGTGCAACCTGCATTTTAGTAGCATTATCCGAGTGTTTCTTAAGGGTTTTAACTCCCTGTTTTACCCGCCGGAAGGCCTGGTCGGTTAAATCATCATGATCCCTGGTTTTCACCGGTATCTCGGTGCCAAGCAGTGAAAACTTCTTTTTTGCTTCGTCAGGCGAATTCATCCGGATCATTTTCTCCATTAAATTTTTGGGACAGCTTTTGAATCTTTTTGAACTTTTTCTCCAGTTCTCCGCTGAATTGAGCAAATTTAAACTTTTGCTGGCTCAGATTGTTTTCCAGCTCTTCGCTGTATTTTTGACTTTTTTCAAGTTCTTGTTCGAGGTCTGCGGCCTTTTTTTTCAAATCATTGTATTTAGATTTTAAAAGTTGATATTTGTTAAGTAAATCCTCAACCCGGTCCAGCAGTTCATTAATCAGTCGTTCGGAACTGATAGTAACTTATCCTTCCCGGAGGCGGGCCCCGTATTTTTTATGAAGGATAGTCAAAATTTCATCCTGAACTTCATTGACTTCGCTATCGTTTAGTGTCCTGTCTTCAGCCCGAAATTCAAGGTTGAAGCTGACGCTTTTCTCATCAGACGCCAGGGGTTCTCCCCGGTAGAAATCAAAAATTGTTATATTTTCCAACCAGCGGGCTGTCGAGCGGATTGTCTCTTTTACGGGGCCTACGGGCTGATCAATTTTTAGAATCAGATCAAGATCCCGTTTAACAGTTGGTTTATCGGGATATGGTGTATAATTAGTCGGTTGGGGAGCCTCGAGTTTGGAGAAGTCAAGCTCTGCTCCCCAGATGGGGAGGTTAGAATCTATATTAGTATCAACAATTTCACCGATCTTACCCGCTTCATTATTTTCGACAGTAATAATTCCGCAGCGCTCTCTCTTAAATCCAGGTTGGTTGGCGGGGGCAAATTCAATATTTTCATAACCAAGATAATCAAACAGAGCACTGACCAGACCTTTAAGGTCATAAAAATCGAATTCCCGTCCAGTATTATCCCAGCTTTCTTTATTGAGCTGGCCCAGGGCAAGAATCCCCACGTGAAGTGGTTCTTTTTCTCCCTCGGCCGGATAAATACGGCCAACTTCAAAAAGACGAATATTTTTTTCTCCCCCGGCAAAATTTTGGGCCAGGCTTTCATAAAGACCGTCCAGCAGTGATTGGCGCATTGTTGATTGGTGCTGGGCCAGGGGGTTGGACAGTTTGAGCGGCTCTTCGCCGGGGTTAAACCGGTGGTCATCTTTGCTGACAAAACTGAAGTTGATGTTTTCCGTGAAACCCCGGGCTGCTAAAAATTTAACAATTTTTTCTTCTATCTGTTTTTTGTGGTGGGGGGTGTGAGCAATATTGATTTCAGGAAATTCAGTTGGTATCTCTTCATAACCGTTCAACCGAACAATTTCTTCGATTAAATCCTCTTCAAATTCCAGGTCCGTGCGCCAGGTGGGCGAAGATACTGTTAACTGGTCGTTTTTTTCTTCTGTTTGCAAACCCAGGCGCTTGAAAGTATCCAGGACAGTGGCCTGGCCGGGATCGTATCCGATTAATTTTTTAAAACTGGCTGAGCTGAAGAAAATTTGGGTTGACTCTTTATTTTTCTTTCGTGTCTCCACCGGCTGGCAGACAGTAATATCTGCATCCTGTTGGGCATCGTTTTCAATTAATTCAACGCAGCGGGCCAGACACCGGTGGTAATTTTCTGAGTCCGTTCCTCTCTCGAACCGGTGCGATGCTTCCGTGTGCAGCTTGTGGTTGGCTGCACTGCGGCGGATACCGGTAGGCTCAAAATATGCTCCTTCCAGCAGTAAATTATCTGTGGAACGACTGACCTGGGTTGATTTGCCGCCCATGATGCCGGCCATGGCCACCGGTTTTTCACTATCAGCAATTACCAGGTCGTCCTCTGTCAGGCGCTGATTTTCATCGTCTAAAGTTGTAAGCTGTTCATTATTCTTTGCTTCGCGCACTACAACTGGGTATTTGAGCTTGTCAGCATCAAAAGGGTGAAGGGGATGGCCGACCTCAAACAAAGTATAGTTGGTAATATCAACAATATTATTGAGCGGCCGCAGACCCATCTTCAGGATTCTTTTCTGGATATTAAAATTTGCTGGCCCAACGTTTATATTTTTGATTGGGACACCTGTATACGCCCAGCATCTTTCCGGCGCTTCAATGTTTATTTGGGTGGCGGATTCAGCATTGCCGGAAATATTTTTTGGTCTTGGATCCTTCAGGTCAAGCTTCTCCGCGGCCGCAAAATCTCGGGCCACCCCCAGGTGCGACAGGCAGTCGGCCCGGTTCGGGGTTAAGTCAAGCTCCAGCAACGGATGCTCCAGTTCCAGGACTTCTGCAGCGTCTGTTCCGGGGGGGATGTTTCCCGGTATTTCCAGCAGGGTGTGAGCTTCAGTGGTTAAACCGAGTTCGCGCGATGAACAGAGCATCCCGGCCGATTCAGTGCCCGCAAATTCCATCTTTTCAATTTTTTCTCCGGCAAGTTTGGCCCCGGGAGCAGCCCATAAATAGTGGCGATTGGGCAACACACCGGGGGCGGTTGTTACCACCTGTTGCTGCCGGTCACCGCTGCTTATTTCACATATTTTAAGGTCATTACGTTCCGGGTGGCGTTGTACCTGCAGTGTTTTCGCCACCACTACGTTTTCAAGCTGGCTATCAAGTTCAATCACTTCCTCGACTTCCAGACCAATATCGGTAAGCCGGTGGGCAAGTTCTTCAGTATCTTCCGGAATTTCAGTAAATTCTGCCAGCCAGTCGGTCAAAATCCGCATAATTTTATCACCGTAACTTTAATTTAAAGAAAACAAATATAAAAAAGAATTTAAAATTGTCGTAAAAATCGGTAATCATTTTCATAGAAAAGCTGGAGGTTGTCCACGCCGTATTTAAGCATTGCCAGCCTTTCTACGCCCATTCCGAAAGCAAAACCCTGGTATCTATCAGTGTCGTAGCCTACGGCTTCAAAGACACGGGGATGAACCATTCCGGCACCTAAAATTTCCAGCCAGGTGGTTGAATCACTCCCCGGCTGTTCAAAAGCTATATCTATTTCGGCCGAGGGTTCGGTAAACGGGAAATAACTGGGGCGGAACCTGAGCCGGGTATCTTCAGAAAAAAATCGGTGGACAAACAACTCCAGCGTTCCCTTGAGTTCGGAAAAAGTTATTTCCTGATCAACCCACAAACCTTCAACCTGCGAAAACATTGGCGAATGAGTGACATCCGCGTCCCGGCGAAATACTTTACCGGGCGCAATAATCTGCAGGGGAGGCTGAGTGTTCTCCATTACATGTATTTGCACCGGGGAAGTATGGGTTCTTAACAATCGACCGTCCTCGAGATAAAAGGTATCATGCATAT
Source organism: bacterium (assembly GCA_051744565.1). Classification (GTDB taxonomy): domain Bacteria; phylum T1Sed10-126; class T1Sed10-126; order T1Sed10-126; family T1Sed10-126; genus CAZKRS01. Next base: position 4,322 of record JBNJDC010000017.1, on the reverse strand, counting down.
CACGGGCGGGATGATCCTTGGGAATGTTCAGTGCTTCAAAGTTATACCAGTCCGTTTCAATTTCCGGACCGTCTTTGGAGTTGAAACCCATCTGCCGGAAAATAGTTTCTATTTCCTGGAGAGTCTGGCGAATAGGATGGACATGACCCGAGCGGGTTTGCCGGCCGGGGAGAGTTACGTCAAGCCACTGTTCTTTTTTTTTCTTCTCTTTTTCTTGTTTTTTTAAATTCTCCTCTTTACTTTCAAAGCGGGAATTCAGTTTATTTTTTAATTTATTGGTATTTTTCCCCACTTCCGGTCGTTTTTCCGGGGGGACATTGGACATATTACTTAAAATTTCCCGGATGATACCGTTGCGCCCCAGGTATTTTACCCGGAAGTCTTCAAGTTCCGCTAAAGAGCTGCACTCTTCCAGTTCTTCGGGAGCTTCAGTTCTGGCCTTTTCAAGCAGTTCTAATGGGTCGGACAAGTTTAAGCCTGCTCCTCGGCTGTTTTTACAATATCGGTGAATGTTTCCGGATCGCGAACGGCAATATCTGCAAGCATTTTTCGGTTAAGGTTGATATCAGATTTTTTAAGATTCCCTATCAACTGGCTGTAGGTAGTCCCATTGTTTCGGGCGGCAGCGTTAATCCGGGTAATCCAGAGCTGTCTGAAATCTCTTTTTTTCTCCCGTCGGTGGCGGAAGGCATGCTTGAGACCGCGTTCAACGCTCTGCTTTGCTTCCCGGTAAAGCTTGCTGCGACCACCACGGTATCCTCGGGCCTGTTTCAGGATCTTTTTATGCTTTTGTCGACGCAAATGACTTTTTTTAGTGCGGGGCATAGTCGGACCTCCTTAAAAAATAATGTTCACCAACCAGAATTATCTGGTTGTTATTTTTACTTAAAAATCAGATAAATGGAAACCGAATCTTCATCCGGCTCGGGGTTAGTCACCCCACCAAACCACAGGGGGGCTAAGCGGTGGGAATTAACTCCCGTAAGGCATCATGTTCTTGATTCTTTTGACATCGGCATTACTTACTTTACCTTCTTTACGCAGATTTCTCTTGCGCTTACTATTCTTTCGGGTGAGTAAGTGGCCTTTATTGGCTTTTTTATACATTACTTTACCCTTTCCGGTAATTTTAAACCGTTTGGCCGCCGCTTTTCTAGTTTTCATTTTTGGCATAATTGATAAACCTCCGTTTACTTCAAGCTTCTCAATCCTTGCTGCTTCTTGGTTCCATTTCCATAGTCATTGTATGTCCCTGCATTTCCGGTTCCTTTACAACTTTACCGTAGTCCTCCAGTTTTTCCTGCATCTGCTCAAGAACCTCTTCACCGAGTTCCGGCTTTGTTATCTGCCGGCCCCGGAAAAAAACCTGGAATTTAACTTTGTTGTTATTTTTCAGAAATCTTTCCGCATCCCGACATTTAAAATTAAAATCGTGCTCCTCAATCTGGGGTTTTAACCGCAGTTGCTTGAGTTCCATCGTGTTCTGCTTTTTTTTGGCTTTCTGTCGGGCTTTTTGTTGCTCATATTTATATTTACCATAATCCATCATTTTAACAACTACAGGATCGGGCTGGGGAGCAACCTCTACCAGGTCTTCATCCTTATCTTTTGCCTTTTTTAGCGCCTCTTCAAGAGGCATAACACCGACCTGCTCGCCATCTGCAGTTACAAGCCGAACTTTATCTTCTTTAATTTGATCGTTAACACGAACTTCGTCCTCTGGTTTACTTATTAAAGGCACCTCCAGAAAATATTATTGAGCAAAACTCACGTATTCTAACTAATCTTAAGCAAACAATCAAATAGTATCACAGATTCACCGGAGCTTCCACCAATAATTCATATAGTTTAAAGTGGGTTTGTATTATAAAGTCATACTTGGTCAGTATGGATGAATTTCTTCTCCTCAATTGCTTTTTTGATGATACTAATTGCTTCATCTTTTTCAACTGCCACGCTGTCGTCCTCACCGTACCGGCGCATTTCCACTTTGCCGGATTCCTCCTCGTCACTGCCAACTATAAAGGCAAAGGGTATTTTCTGTTTGATGCTTTTTTTAATTCTTTTTCCCAGCGTGTCATCCGGCAGGAGGATTTTGGAATTTATACCTTTGCTGCCCAGTAAACTGTCAATTTCTTCGGCATAGTCCAGGTTTTCATCACTGATCGGCAGAATCCAGACCGGGCAGGAGACCAGCCAGGGCGGGAATGCCCCCCCGTAATGTTCCACCAGGCAGCCGAAAAAACGTTCCAGGGAGCCGAAAAGTGCCCGGTGAATCATAATTGGTCGCTCCGGTTCACCGTCTTCATTTATATATTCAACATCAAAACGTTCGGGGACGTTAAAATCCACCTGGATTGTGCTGCACTGCCATTCTCGATCCAGGGAATCCCGGATTTTAAGGTCTATTTTTGGACCGTAATAAACTCCTTCACCGGGATCAATCTCATAGGAAAGTCCGGCGGCCTCCAGGGCGTCCTGGAGGCCGGTTGTGGCCAGGTCCCAGCGTTCCTGGGAGCCGACAAAATCATCGGGTTGAGTGCTGACAAAAATTTCATAATCTTCAAATCCAAAAGTAGTAAGAATTTCGGTGGTAAATTCTAAAATATCCACTAATTCATCCTCAAGTTGATCGGGCCGGCAGAAAATATGGGCATCGTCCTGGGTAAAACCTCGAACGCGAAGCAGACCGTGCAGGACTCCTGATTTCTCATAGCGGTAGACAGTGCCCAGCTCGGCCAGTCGCAGTGGTAAATCCCGATAGCTGCGGGTTTTACTGTTGAATATTTTCATATGGAAAGGACAGTTCATCGGTTTAACGCGATAATTTTCCCCTTCCATTTCCAGGCCTGGAAACATGTTTTCAGCGTAATGATCAAGGTGGCCGCTAATTTTCCACAGTTTTTCCTTGGCCAAATGGGGGGTATAGACAAGCTGATAGCCCTCCTGTTGATGACGGTCCCGCCAGTAATTTTCTATTTCCGTGCGGATATGCCCCCCTTTTGGGTGCCAGATAACCATTCCGGCCCCCACGTCGTCTTCAATGTGAAACAGGTCAAGCTGTTCACCAAGTCGCCGGTGATCTCTTTTTTTAGCTTCTTCAATTTTACGTTCGTATTCTTCTAGTTCTTCCTGTTCCTGGAAGGCAATCCCATAGACCCGCTGAAGAGTCGGCCCCTCTTCATTTCCGCGCCAGTAGGCCCCGGAAACCCTGGTAAGCTTGATCACTCCAAGCTGCCCGGTGGAAAGAAGGTGTGGGCCTCCGCAGAGGTCTTCAAATTCTCCCTGCGAATAAAAACTGGGTTTATCTTCCAGTTCCTCGATTAATTCAAGTTTGTAAGGTTCGTCTTTTTCCCTGTATTTTTCAATTGCTTCCTCTTTGTCCAGGGAATACCTTTCAATTGGCAGGTCCTGTTTTATGATCTGTTTTATAATTCCTTCCAGGGCATAAAGATCATCGTCGGAAAAAGTATCCGGAAGGTCAAAATCGTAGTAAAAACCATCGTCCACCGGCGGCCCGATGGCCAGTTTTACCGGTCCGTCCACGTACCTTTTTACGGCGTGGGCCAGGACGTGCGAGGCGGTATGCCAGTAAATATGTTTACCCTCCGCCTGGTCGTAAGTTACAAACTCAATTTCTGCATTTTCCGGGGGAATGTCCCGGAGATCGTAAAGCTCTCCCTCGATTTTAGCGCCAAGGGCGTCAATTAAACCAGTTTCCTCGGCTATTTGTTGTAAATTTTTATCCGCGGCCATTTTTAACTGTTCATCCTTGTTTACGATGGTATATTCACGGTTATCAGTCATTTTAAAACATCCCTTTTGTGAATTGATAATGAAATTAAAAAATTATAACTAATCTATTAAATTATACTGTGAACAGGCAGTAAGGTAAATGGAAAAATTTATAGCCTGTAGTTACCGGGAACTATAAAATTAACTAATATATTGAAATTATAATAAATATATTTTAATCTACTTTCAGAGGTTATGAAAATATTTTTAACAGGGGGAACAGTTTATGAGTTTTTCAGATATTACTTCGGTGAAACAAACTCTTAAAAAAATAAGCACGGCTGATGGTAATTGTCTGGCGGTGTTTGATGAAAGTTTTATGGAAGAACATTCGGACTTCAGTTCATTTGATGAATTTATGGGAGCCAGTTCTTGGGCTCTGGAAGAGGGGGAATTTCCGATAACCCTCACCGTGGGCGATTTCAATCAGTATGTGCGGGAAAACACTGAATTTGAATCGTGGGAAAAGATGCTGTTTAATGCCCATGACAGGTACTGGAATGAATCTGATGCCGACCGTCGCCGCT
>JBNJDC010000016.1:0-13531 GCA_051744565.1 bacterium | reverse complement strand
GCGGGCAAAACTCTGGTTTTTAAAACTTTCCGCGGGTGATACCTGCCTCCGGATCGGAAAACCAGACAATGACTGTTTTAATTTTTGAACTTTCCAACTTTTCTATTGGATTTAACGGGTAATACGGGTAATGACAAACCGTTTGGAGAATTTATGCTGATTGAAGGTTCTAATAAATTTAAATTCTGATATAATATTTGTTTCCCCATTAAAGGTAAGCTAAAAGAATTTAACTGAACTTTTATACAGGGAGAATACAAAATGAAAATTGACAGGGAAACTATCTTTTCTTTGCCGAAACTTGACCTTCACCTCCATCTGGATGGTGCGATTCGCACGGAAACGATCCGGGATTTAGCCCGGGAGTTTGCTGTGGAGCTGCCAACTTATGAAGTGGAGGAGCTGGCCGATCATGTCCAGGTCCAGCCGGATTGTCGGAGTCTTTCCGATTTTCTTGAATGTTTTGAAACTTTTTATCCGGTTTTGCAGTATCCGGAAGCCCTGGAGAGAATTGCTTACGAGCTGTGTGAGGACCTGGCAGCCCAGGGGGTAATTTACGCGGAAACCAGGTTTGCTCCCGTTTTGTTGCTTGAAGAGGGGGCAAGCAAGCAGGAACACGTGGATGCTGTCTTGAGTGGACTGGAACGAGGACAAAGAGAGTTCGATGTCATTGTAAAGTTGATCCTCTGCATGTATCGGGGTACCGATCCTGAAGATAGCCAGGAAGTGGCGGAGCTTGCCGCCCGCGACCGAGATCGAGGAATTGTCGGAATTGATTTTGCCGGTGATGAGAGTCAGTTTGATGCCGCTCCTCACTCGGAGGCGTTTGCTCTGGCCAGGGAGAATGACCTGCCCCTGACCATTCATGCCGGAGAAGCCGGAGCCGTGGATAATATTCAGGAAGCAGTTGACCTGGGCGCGGAGCGAATAGGTCACGGGGTCCGTCTACAGGATGATCCTGAACTGGTTGAGGAAATAATAGAAAAACAAATTCCCCTGGAGATGTGTTTGACCAGTAACCTGCAGACCCAGGCGGTAAAAACGATTTCCGAACATCCGTTCCCTGATTATTATGATCGCGGTGTGAAGGTAACCATCAACACGGATGATCCCCGGGTGAGTAATACTGATATAAACAAAGAATTTTTGCTGGCCGCCCGGGAGTTTGACCTTGATCTGGATGATCTGCAGGAAATTACCCGCAATGCTGTTGATGTTGCCTTTATCGGGGAAGATGTTAAGTCTGAGTTGCGGACAAAGATTAACTCTGCTGTTTAGATCTTCTTAATTCTATTTTTTCACAGGAGGTACTGTAATAATGGAAGAACTGAGCCCTACGGAAGAAACACTGGTTGAAAAAGCTACTGCTGCTCTAAAAAATGCTTATGCTCCCTACAGCAACTTTCGGGTGGGGGCCGCCCTGCTTTCCCGGGATGGTAATATATATACCGGTTGTAACGTAGAAAATGCGGCTTATGGCTCGACTATATGTGCCGAGCGTACCGCTATTTTTAAAGCTATTTCCGAAGGGGAAAAGGAGTTTTCAACCATTGCTATTGTCCTGGAAACCGATGATGGAATTGGCTCTCCCTGTGGCGCCTGCCGGCAGGTTATGAATGAATTTAATGCTGAAATGAAAATTATTATGGCCAATACTGCCGGTGATTATAAAGTAAGTAATGTCGAGGAATTACTCCCCGATTCCTTCGGTGCCAACTACCTGGAGAACAGGGAAATAGTCAGGCCGGAACCGTAAAATGGTGTCCGGTTAAATGCACTTGTGCAAAGATTGCGAGGTTCGGGAAAAACTTGAAGAAGAGGAACTGGAGCGTCTGAGCGATCAGGCTGTTCCGGCGGCTGATAGCCGGGGACGAGAGGAACCTGAATCCGCAGATGGTGTGAGGACCTGTTTTCAGGTGGATCGCGATCGAATTTTACATTCTCCTTCTTTTCGTCGGTTAAAATTTAAAACCCAGGTTTTTATCGAGCCGGTCCGCGACGATGCTCGCACACGGCTGACTCATACCCTGGAAGTTATGCAGATCAGCCGGACGGTCGCCCGCGCCCTCCACCTGAATGAAGATTTAACTGAAGCAATTTCCCTGGGCCATGATCTCGGACATACTCCTTTTGCCCATGTGGGGGAGTCAGTCCTTGACCGGCTGAGTGATGGTGGATTCCATCATAGCAATCAGTCGTTGCGTGTTGTGGATTATCTTGCAAACCGCGGCCGGGGCCTTAACCTGACCCGGGAAGTGCGCGATGGTATTGCCCGCCATTCTAAACCTAAAAAAAGTATGTTTGAAAGTATTGTCGCCGGTTCGCCCCTTACCCTTGAGGCTACTATCGTCCGTTATTGCGATAGTATTGCTTACCTGAATCATGACATTGATGATGCTTTAAAAGCGGGTTATTTAAACAAAGAAGATATTCCTGATAAACCACGCCGTATTTTAGGTGAAAAATGTAGCGAACGGATTGACCGTTCAGTCCGCGATATGATTAAATCCAGCCGCCGGGAAGGGGAAATAGTAATGTCCGAATCTATTGCCCGGGCTACGGATGAATTGAGAGATTTTATGTTTGAAAATTTATATCTTAAATTAAGTAATTCTCCAGTAGCTGCGGAAGCCCGCCGTTTATTTGCCAGCCTGTATAAATTTTTGAAGAATAATCCGGATATTATTTATGAAGAAAAACCTTTCCTGGAGAACGTTGATTCTCAGGATATTATCGCTGATTTTTTTAGTTTAGAGAGTGATCTGTCGACAATAAAACTGTACAGAAAATATATAGATAAGCAAAGTTTTGAGCATTTACCGGAATTGATTTAAGGTTGGGCTAATATAAAACATATAAGTAAGTTTAAACATAGAAATGTGATCACATGTGAGGAAAATTCTTACTGATTGTTCGCTGCTGACCGGCCCCGGCGAAGAGTTTATAAAAAGTGGCTACCTGGCGATAGAGGAGGGGGAAATTAAATCCCTGGGCAAAAAATCTCTCCTTCCGGAAGAATACAGCGAATGGCCCCGGGAAAGCCTGGAAGGTAACCTGGTTATTCCGGGCTTGATCAATACCCATACTCATATTCCCATGGCTCTTTTGCGGGGCTGGGCTGAGGATTTGAGTCTTGAGAATTGGTTGGACCGAACCCGCCGCTTCCGGGAAGAATTTTATGATAACCAGGTGGTTCGTCTGTCCGTTCGCCTGGCCCTGGTGGAACTGATCAAAAGTGGCGTTACCACTTTTGCCGACATGAGTGTTGGCCAGGATCTTTACCTGGATATAATTCAAAAATCCGGTCTCCGGGCTGTATTGTTCGAAACTATCATGGAATATGTTTTTCCGGATAACTGTGAAAAACTTCATAATTTTTTGAAGAATGAGAACAAATCTGATTTGATTTCTCGCGGGGCGGCCCTGCATGCTCCGTATTCCTCGGATTCGGAAATTTTCAACTGGTTCCGGCAAGAGATTAAAAAACAATACAACCCGTTGACCAGTATACATCTGGCCGAAACGGCCCAGGAGATAGAAATTTGTCGAGATCGTTTTAATTATCGTCCGGTTGGGGTACTGAATCAACATGGCCTGCTTGACGAGCATCTGCTTGCCGTTCATGGGGTTTTTTTGAATAAAAAGGAATTGGATCTGCTGGCCGAGCGGGGGGTTAAACTTTCCCATAATCCCGAATGTAATATGAAAATTGGCGCGGGCGTGGCTCCAGTTGATCGGGCTTTGCAAGCAGGGCTTACAGTTGCTCTTGGCACTGACAGTCAGGCCAGCAATAATGACCAGGATATGTTCGGGGAAATGCGTTCTGCTGCCTACCTGCAGAAAGTTGCCTGCCGGGATCCTCGGATCCTCAAGGGGAAGCAGGTCTTTAAAATGGTTTCAACCGGGGCTGCCAGGGCTCTGGAAATGGAAAACACTGTTGGTCGACTGGCAAGGGGGAAGAGGGCTGATCTAACGGTAATTGATTTTAACCAGGTTCGTTTGCGCCCGGTTTATGATCCAATTTCTTTGCTAATTTATTCGGTAAATTGTAGTGACGTCCTTCATACAATGGTCGATGGCCGCTGGTTGATGAAAGACAGAGAAGTGTTAACTCTGGAGGAAGGAAAAGTTATTGCGGAAGTAGAAAAACAGCGGGAAAAATATAATACTGACAGTTTTTAATTTTTTTCATAAATTTATTATTGTATAATCACGGAAGTAACTTAGACTTATACTAAGAACAATACTTTAAATTTTTGGTCTGGATATTCCGGCCTCAATTCCGCTTTTTTAATGGTGATGACAATGTCTGGAAAAGATATTTTAATTGTTGAAGATGCCACTGTTATCGGTGAGCATATAAAAATGCTGGTGGAAGCCGAGGGGTATAATGTTCCCGCTGTCAGTGCTACGGCTGAGGAAGCCCTTGAAAAAGTTGAAGAATTTACCCCGGCTCTGGTTCTCATGGATATTCAACTCATCGGGGATATGGATGGTATTGAAGCAACCCATCAAATAAGAGAACAGTATAACGACCAGATTGACGTGGTTTATATAACTGCCTATGGTGACCAGGCTACCCTGCAGAGAGCCCGTGAATCGGGAGCCCGGGCCCTGTTTACAAAGCCCGTGAAAAAAAATGCACTAATCTGGATTTTAAACTGGGTTTTTGATAATACGGGCAATCAATCCGAGCCTCCCGGTTCTCTCCAGGCCTGGTTCTTCGAGGATGATAAACCGGCTGATGACTGATAGCAGAGGCTTTACTTTTGTTGAACTTCTCTGTGTGGTGGGGATTATTGGAGTACTGGCTGCCGTGGGGACGGTGCAGGCGGTTGGTTACTTGCAAAAAGCAAGGTACCGCCGAGCTCAGCTTGATCTGGAAGGATTTCACCAGGAAGTCTTGCTCTATTACACGCGCCGGGGAAGATATCCGAATTCCTGGGAAGATTTGGGATATAGTTCGCCGCCGGTTGATCCCTGGCAAAATAATTATATTTATAATAATCATAACTTAATTGGTTCCGGGGAAATTAGAAGAGACGGCCCCACCATTCCTATCAATTCTCATTATGATATTTTCAGTTCCGGCCCGGACGGCGAGTGGAGTTCGGATCTTCATGCGTCTTCTTCCCGGGATGACGTGGTAGTTGCCAACGATGGGCAGTTTATCGGTGAGGCGGCGGATTATTGATGTTAAACAGTATAGATGATTCTGTATTTTCTTCGCTTCTGGGCCGAAGAATTATTTTCTTTTTTCTTATCGCCGGTTTTCTTCCTCTCACCCTTTTTGCCTTTGCCATGTATTTCCAGTCCAGTTATTTGATCGAGAAGCAGACTGTTTCAACACTTGAGGATTATGCCCAGCTGGCTTCCGGCAATCTATTTCAAACCTTGAAAGAGGGTGAATTTCGACTAAAAGAACAGTCCCGTCGACCGGATTCGGAAATATGCTGTGACGAATATTTTGAACGGGTAGAGCTTCTTGATCGCTCGCAATTAGAAAATGACTGGCCGGGTAATCTAACTGAATCTCAATTTGAGTGGCTTGTTCAGGGGAAACCGGCAATTACCACTCCTTACAGGCGTAATGGTTTTATCACTCTGTCTATGGTTGTGAGAAAAAGTGATAACCGTTTTCTGGTCGGGGAGTTTCAGCCGGAAGAATTATGGCAGGTTATTCGGGGGAGGAATTTTGGCCGCCACGACGTAGTTCTGGTAGTGGACCAGGGTAGTATCCTGGCTGCTTCCGTGCAACATTTTGAAAATGTACAGTTGCCGGAAGAGTTTAGAAAAAAAGTGCCTCGGGATGGACTCGGGCAAGGAGAATTTTATTTCTCAGGAATTGGAAATTCGGTCTGGATTTCCAAGGGATTGTGGCTGGCCGGCCGATACGGGGCTCATAACTGGCATGTTCTTGTTATTCGTCCCCGGCAATCGATGGAATATTTACCTCGTTACCTGGTCCGGTCACTTATTGTTTTTCTCGCGCTGGCTACCATGATACTGGTTTTCTTTGCCATCCGTTTTGCCCGCAGCATCTATGCGCCGCTTGAAGATATTTTGGATGCCATGAAAACACTTGCTAACGGTTACTGGTTTACACCGGTTAAAATTTTTCGTTCTGATGAAATCGGTGAGCTGGCCCGGGTTTTTAATCGGATAAAAGAAAAACTGCAGACCAGGCTAATGTATCTGCACAAGGTATTACTGCACATGAGCGAGCCTCTGCTGGTTACGGACGGTCAGGGAAAAATTAAGAAAGTAAATGGTGCACTGGTTGATTTATGCGGCCGCTCGGCCGACGAACTGGTTGATATGTCGGCCAATAAACTATTTATTGATGAAGAAAATATGCTGCCATTCACAGGTGATAAACTGGAAAAAATTGTAGACAGGGGGGACATCCGGGAATTAAAATTGAAGTTAAAACTTCCGGAAGGTGGCTATCAATCTGTGAAATTTAGTGGCTCGGTCACCCGTAAACCGGACGGTGACCTTGATCTTGTTATTCTGGTTGGACGGTTAGAATCGACCTGAATTTCTGTATTTTCCCCCGGTGGGACTTTTTGTAGAGCCAATTATTCTTTCCGGAGTCTGTTTATGTTTAATAAGAAAATTTTATTTTTGATTTTTATATTTTTTTTAGCGGTTTCCTTCGCTGTTTTTGCCTATCACCGGGCTAAAATTTATTCCACTTCCCGATTGCAATATTCGCTTGAAAAATCAATTAAGGGCCAGGTTAAATTTAATTCCGCCCGGTTTTCTTTCTGGGAGGGAATAAAAATAAATAAGTTGTCAATAAAAAATGCGGGGGGAATTGATAACTTAAAAATTGTTGCGAACCGTATCCGGGGAGAAAGTAGCTGGATCGGAATTTTTTTCGGCGGTCTCCCGGTGAAAAATATTGAACTTAAAGACGTAACAGTATTTCTTCAAACCGAGAATTTGAACCGGGTAAATTTTCCTGAATTATTGTACAAAAATGATTGGCTCCAGTCTGAATTTAGTTTTTTTCGGACCGGTTTCCCTGATTTTGCAGTTCATAATGTTGATTTTATTTTTTCAAATGTCAGCGGGAGAATTGATAATTATACTCTTCAAAAAGCACAGTTTTTAACTAAAAAACAGGGGCGGTGGTTGATTTATCTGGGTAATTTGCAGCTGCAACGGGGGAATCTGGCCGGGAAATTTATCCTTGATCGTCGTAAAGAAAAGCTTCTGTCGGATAATTTGATATTCAATTTCTGGCGCGTGGATGAAATAAATAACTATATTGGTGATAATTACGATATAAATATTCCTCCGTATTTTGATTATATTTCCGGCCGTCTGGAGGAATTTAGCTGGCAAACCGATGAAATTGAACTGAAAGGTAATTTTATTTTAGATCGCCCGGGTTTTGTCGAAAATTGTCGGCATGATCGGCCCGATAAAATTAAATTACAGGGTAATCTGGAATATCGAACTGCAGATAATTTTTTATCCGTTAAGGTGGATTCACCTTCCGTTTCCGGGGAAGATATTCAGGCAAAATTTAGTTTTGAAACAGTTCTTGATTCGGCGGGAGTTTCTTCCGGTTATTTTTCCGGCCAGGAGATCTTTGTTCGTCAAATTTTATCATTAATTGGTGTCTGTTCTGACAGAATGAACATCGGGGCGAACTTCGCGGGACAACTCGTAGGTCTTAAAATTAATTTTAATTCCCGGGGGGACCGGGTTGAAATTGTGGGTCATGGTAAAAGTGGAAAAATAATGGTTGACGTGGATCATAAAAAAATAAATATTGATCCCCTGCATTTAGTTTTTACCGGCGGAAATTTTTATATGCCTTCCGCCAATTTCACCGCTGGTGAAATTTCAGGCGATATCCGGGCTCGCAAAGAAGACCTGGCCCGGATTGGTGAGGAGGGAGTGAATGTTAACCTGAGAACTGAAACTGAACTGCAAAATTTGAATAATTGGTTAAATTTCCCTCACTTGTTTCCTGCGAGCTGGTCACCGTCCGGGAGGGGAGAGTTGAGGTTGGAATTTCCGTCTTTTCCTTCCACTAACAGATTTTCCGGACTTTTTAAATCCAGTTTACTTGAAGTACTGGGGTTTCAATTTAAAAAACTGCGGGCGGTTTTTTCCGGGGGACCGGATTCTCTATTAATAAAAAATTTCCGCAGCAGTTTGCTGGGCGGCTGGGGCGGGGGAAGTTTGGAAATGGAAAGGAATCCTGAAAATTTTAATTTATGGTCCCGGTATCGGCGAGTTAAGCTCGCCCGGCTGTTGAATAATTTGAATTTACCGGTTATTGCCCGGGGCCCGGTAACTTTGAAGACAGTTTTGAGTGGTTCGCCCCAAAAAATAGAAAAAATAGGAGGAAGTTTTAAACTTGAGTCCTCCGGGATTTCTTTAAGTAAACCTTTGCTGGCTGAATACTGGCGGGAGATTAATAAGATTTATCGGGAAGTTTTTGGCCTTTCGGATGAGCGCAGGTTACTGACTGAGGAAGTAGTTGAATTTGATAGGTTGAGAGCTGAGTTCAAATTAACCGGAAATAATCTGGAAATAGAAAAACTTGAGATGTCTAATGACAGCCTTTTTATAAGAGTAACCGGGCATTATAATTCAGATGAGTTTAGAGGTAAAATTTATATTCATCCTCTGGAGGAATACGTCCGGCAGGTTGTTGATCCCTCCGACCGGGAATTAATTGATGAGGGTCTTCCGCCCCTGGAATTTTCAGGCGAATTATCAGAACTTAAATTTAATTTTTCAAAATTTAAAGAAGAAATTAAAAAACTTGTTGCTCCGGATGACTCTTGAAACCAGGGCAAAGTTATTCTCAAAAAGTGTTTTATATGATAAATTTTACATCCCGAGTTTAGAAACTACTTTTTGTCCGGAAAATTGGAAAGAGTATAACTGGAGGAAAAATTATGGAGTTTGCAAGAGTTGTTGGAAATGTTGTTGCTACCCGAAAAGAGGAAAAGGTCAGAGGACGCAAGTTTATGGTTCTGCAGCCTGTTGACCTGGATATGGAACCCAACGGCGGAGTAAAAGTAGGTGTTGACGCCGTAGGGGCCGGTGAAGGGGAACTGGTTCTTTTCGCTACCGGAAGTACCGCCCGGCAGACACATCTTACGGAAAACCGGCCCACGGATTGTGTAATTATGGCAATCGTGGACCTGGTTGAAGTCCAGGGCGATAACGTTTACAGTAAATCGGAAGAGGAGTCTTCGGACTAATGAAACCGGGCCGGGTTGTTGGCAGAGTAGTCTGTACTCAGAAATATCCTGATTTTAAAGGGGAACGGTTTCTGGTTGTTCAGCCCACTGACTGGAAAAAAAATGATATTGGCGATCCAATAGTCTGTACTGATTCAGTCGGTTCGGGCTCCGGCGAGTTTGTCTTTTATGTTGAATCCCGGGAGGCTGCAGTGGCTCTTGGTGAAAAAGCTCCCCCTTCCGATGCCAGCATCTGTGGGATTATTGACGGCGTGGACATGGTTGATTCCTGATGGAAATTGGAGTTGTAGTTGGCCGCACCTGGGCCACGCGCCGGCACCCGAGCCTTGAACCGCTGCGGATGCTTCTTGTTAAATATTATGATCCCACCACAGGTGAAACCAGTGGAATTCCGTACATGTGTCTGGATAAAAATATCAACGCCGGGATGGGGGATACTGTTTTGATGGTTGATGACGGTGGTCCTTCGCGGATGATTCTGGACGATGATATGGCTCCAGTCCGGGGATTCGTGGTTGGCGTGGTTGATGATATTCAGATTGGTGAGGAATATCTCCGCGATAGTTCCCGGGCAGATTGAAGGCTTGTTCCGTCTGAATTAATTTAATTATGACTTCCGATTTTTCTTCCCGTCGTTACCGGCAATTCCTGGACAAGCTCCGGGAGAGACCTGTTCGGACAGACCTTACCCCGGTAAAAAGTGAAGCTCAAAAAGTAACGGATAATACCGATTTTCAGGTTATTCAAGTGGTGGGGACAAACGGGAAAGGTTCCGTTGTTCATTACCTGGTCTCGCTGCTGGAAGAACTGGACGAGGAAATAGTAGCCCTTACTTCCCCTCATCTTGCTCACCCCGGGGAAAGAATTTTAATCAATAATCAACCACTGAGTGAAAAACAGTTCGTTGAGAAGCTGGATAGTATCCCCCGGCGCTGGCTGGAGGAATATACTCCTTTTGAAATTTTTTTCCTGCTTACTCTTAAGGTAGCCGCTGCAAGAGCTCCTGATTATTTACTGCTGGAGGCAGGGATGGGGGGGCGCTGGGACGCAACCAGCGCTCTTCCGGCGGACATTACTGTTCTTACGTCCGTTGAATTCGAGCATACTGAGTTCCTGGGGGAGACAAAGCGAGAGATTATTGAGGAAAAAACAGCTCAGGTACCGGAGGAAACGGTTCTTTTTTCCCCTCCGTTTGCCGGAGAATTAAATAGATATTTGAAAAAATTGTCCCGGCAACGTAATTTAAATTTTTATCCACTTGAACAATTTTCGGAAGCTGATAGTTACAACCGTTATATTTCTCTGCGGGTCGCTGAGTTCTTGAAATCTGATAGTGGCGAAGAAATCGAGCAGATTGTTAATAAAATATCTCGCCCGCCCGGGCGCCAGGAAAAATTGCGACTAAACGAACGAGATTGTTTGCTTGATGTTGCTCATACTCCTGCGGCTATTGCGGAGTTGACCGGATATGCCCAAAAATTGTTTGCCGGAGGAGCGGTTGATATTGTCTTTGGCTGCCTGCAGAAGAAAAAATATAAAAAGATGGTAAATCAACTGGTCCGGTCTTTTGAAAAGGCGGAATATTTTTTTGTTCCTCCGCCTTCGCCCCGGGCAATTTCGCCGAAAAAATTGCTGAAAGTTGTTCCCGCGGGAGTAAAGGCCCGGAAATTCAAGGATTTAAAAACAGCCGCGAGAGAATTAAAGAAGAAAACCAAAGCGGGTAAAAATTTAATAATTGCCGGTTCATTTTCCCTGGTTGGGTGGTTCAGGCAAAAATGGAAAAAATGATAAAATGTATTTTGCTGGGTTTGATTGTTTGCTTGCAATTCAACCCTCTACCGGCGGGGGCCCGATCTACGCTGGAAAAAAGCAAGCGACTTATTCAGTCCGGTAACTACAAGGAGGCTTATAACCGGCTTATTGACCGGCCTTCGTCGGCTGAAAACTATTTTCTCCGCGGATATGCCCGGTTAAAATCACAAAACTACACCCGGGCCTCCGACTATTTCCGGCAAGTAATAGAAAATTACCCCGATTCTAATCGAGCAACCGATGCTCGCTATTTTGTTGATCGGTTGCGTCTTTATCTTCCCGTTGAGCGCCGGGTTCCCGAGATTCGGGTTTTACTTGTCGAAACGACAGATTTGGATCTTGTTTTTAATAATGAAGTGGTTCTGGAAACAGCGGGGAAAAAAATTTCTGTTTCGGCCGAAGATCTATGCACGGCAGAGATTGTGTCGGGGAAGGTAAAAATTACAACCGCAAGAGGAAAATCCTTAACTGGAAGTTCCATAAAAATTGCGGCTCCGGAGGGCCACCTTAACTATCAAAAAAATGTATACCGGGGTAAATTTATTTTATTGCCTGTTGATGAGCAAGTGTTGCTGATAAATGTTTTGCCGCTGGATAAATATCTATACGGGGTTATAGAAAAGGAAATTGCCCCCGGTTGGCCGCTGGAAACAGTAAAAGCGCAGGCAGTTGCTGCTCGTTCTTTTGCCCTTTATTATCTCCGCCAGAATAAGGATGAACCCTACGACCTGGGAAAAACCTGGTTGGCCCAGGTTTATGGAGGGAAAAATGCGGAGACGGACCAGGTTCTTAAAGCAGTCCGGCAGACCGGGGGAGAGGTGCTCGTTCACCGGGGAAAAGCAGTTCCCGGATATTTCCACGCCAACTCCGGTGGATATATTGAGGCGGGAGAAAAAATATGGGGTAATTCGACGGATTTTATCGGCTCGCGTAAAGACACGTGGAGCCTTGAAGCCCAGCATGCTTACTGGGAGAATACTGTTTCACTGGGGAAAATAAATGAGAAATTAGCGGCGGAAGGTTTTGCTAAAATTGGCAGGGTTGAATCACTGGAAATTGCCAGCCGGTTGCCTTCCGGTCGTTCGCTGGAGTTAACTTATCGATCTGAAAACGGTAATTTGGTAACAATCCGTTCCGACAAGTTCAGGCTGGCTGTTGGACCGGAAAAGATCAGGAGTACCTGGATCGAAGAGTTGGATTTTTCTTCGGATTCTATTCGTTTTGTTGGCCGGGGCTGGGGCCATGGAGTGGGGATGTCCCAGTGGGGGGCTTATAGAATGGGAGAGGAGGGAAGAAATTATCGGGAAATTTTAAAATTTTATTACAATAATGCAGAAATAATGGGAAATTACGGTTTCATGTAAAAGTGATAAGTAACTTTTGTATTTTTAAGATTAAATTGTGTATTATATGTATTGTTTGTTAAGGTAGATAAGCCAATCTTTAAGAAAAGCAACTACAAACGTGAAAATTAGCAAATATTTTTTTATATACTTGTTCTTAATAGCGCGTAGTTTAAATTTGAATAAATCATAATTTTAAACTTATAGTTGCAGTTATGGAGATAATTAATGAGTGAATCACAGTCTCAAATTGATCAGGTGGTCGTTCCGATTGTCGGCCGGCCCAATGTTGGTAAATCAACCCTGTTTAACCGGTTAATTGGTGAACAGCAGGCTATCACGGGAAAACAACCGGGGGTTACCCGGGATCGTTTGACCGCTACCCGCCGCTGGGAGGGGAAAGAGATTACTTTTGTTGATACGGCCGGTTTTCAGAAAGACCATCCGGCTCCTTCCTCGGAATTTATCGTAAATCAGGTGGAGGCGATGATTGAAGAGGGAGAATATATAATTTTTGTGGTTGATGGGCGCAAGGGAGTGATGCCCCTTGATCGGGAAATCGCTCAGAAGCTTCATTCTGTGGCCGACCGGGTCCTGGTTGTGGTCAATAAGGTTGATCCTGGACTTTCGCCCCAGGATGCCTGTACTGATTTTTATGAGCTTGGTTTTTCCGAAATAATTCCCGTTTCCGCCGGTCATAATCGCAATATCAAGACTCTTAAAAGGGAAATAGTTTCCGGTGTTCCGTCGGCTGAATACAGTGTTCCGGAGGAAGGAATCAATCTTTCCCTGGTTGGGCGGCCCAACGTGGGAAAATCAACCCTTTTTAATTATATCCTCGGTTATGACCGGGTAATGGTCAGTGAACAGCCGGGAACCACCCGGGATATAGTTGATATTTCTTTTGACGTTAACAACCAGCGCTTTCAGCTTGTTGATACTGTTGGGCTGCGGCGAAAGAGCAGTGTGGAGGAAGAAGTTGAACAGGCCGGGGTTTACCGCAGTATTAAAGCGATAAATTTTTCGGATATCACCTGTTTAATGCTGGATTGGAACGGGCGGGTGAGCAAACAGGACCAGCGGATTGCCGGTTTGATTGCCGATCGTTATCGTGCCTGCATGATTCTGGTAAATAAAGCT
>JBNJDC010000015.1:0-13553 GCA_051744565.1 bacterium | reverse complement strand
CCGTTTTCTTCCACTCTTCGGGCAAAATCCGCATTCTCGGATAACATTCCGTAACCCGGATGTATGGCATCGGCTTCGCATATTTCAGCCGCCGTCAGAATTGAATCCTGGTCAAGATAACTTTCAGCGGAAGTTGCTTCGCCAATGCAGATCGCATTATCCGCCACTCGAACGGGCCGGGTGGCCTCATCAGCCCTGGAGTGAGCAATTACCGCTTCATGGCCCAGTTCACGACAGGCCCGGATTACTCTCAGGGCGATTTCTCCCCGGTTGGGTATTAATATTCTACTCATTGGTCTTCCTCCTCGGAAACTGCATTTATTTGGGCAATTCTTTCCCCAAATTCCACTTTTTCGGAACCAGTCAAAAATTCAACCACTCCCGTAAACGGCGCGCTGATCTCTATTTCCCGGTCCTGTTTTTTAATAACTCCCAGCAATTCACCTTCCTCAACCTGCTGGTCCTCCCGACACTCCCAGCTTATAAATCCCACGTCCGAAGCATAAATCTGGCCGGGTACTGAAACTGATTTTCCTTCCAGCAACGGCGAAGAAGCTTCGCTTTCCGGCCGGGAAATACGTATGGATTCGGGAGAATTTTTATCAGAATATTCAAACTCCCGCAGCTGATATTTATTCATAAACTGAAGTATACGTATCATTTCCCGGCGCAGTTCAGATATTTCCGGTGCTTTTGATTTCATTATTCTTCCACCCTTTCAACGTATTCTCCGTTACTTGTTTTGACCTTAATTTTATCCGATTCATTTACAAAAAGTGGTACCTGGGTCTGAAGACCGGTTTCCAGGGTTGCCGGTTTTGTCCCCCCCTGGGCGGTATTCCCCCGCACTCCCGGCTGAGTCTCTTCAATTTCCAGTGCAACATGGGCCGGCAGTTCAATTCCAATCGGCTGCCCGTCGCAGTATTGCAACTCAAGTTCCATATTTTCCCGAAGATAATCGGCTTTATCACCGATAACATCCGGTGAAAGTTGAACCTGGTCATAATTATCCATATCCATAAATACATGAAACTGGCCGTCGTTGTAGAGATACTGGGCGGGGTTTTCCGTCATAATCGCCTGTTTTAAATTATCGTCCGGACTGAAAGTTTTCGTTACTTTCTCCCCGCTGCTTGCATTTTTTAAAGTTGTTTTAACCTTGGCCCCCCCCCGGGCGCGCTTGGAATGATTGTAATCAACAATAATATACAGCTCATCATCAATATAAACCGCCATCCCCGTGTCAAATTCATTTGGTGTTACCATTATTTATACAGCTCCTTTTCAAATTTACCATTAGGTTTATCAATTAATTCAGCACCTGATTCAGTAACCCGGGCCATGTGCTCGACCCGGGCTCCCCCCACGCCGTCCACATATATCCCCGGTTCAAGTGTTACCACCATATTTGCTGCCAGCGTCCGCCTGGAATTCTTTTTCAAGGCCGGAGGCTCATGGATCTCCAGGCCCAGCCCGTGACCGGCACCATGGCGGATACAATCCTGGCTTTCTTCCCCAACAATCAATTCATGAGCCGCCCTGTTTACCTCTTCAACCGGAACGCCGGGGGCAAGCGTGCAAAAAGCGCGATGAGCAGCTTTTTTTGCAAGCCTGTACAACTCTTTAAGTTTATCATTATTTTCTCTTAAAAAATACATCCTGGTCAGGTCGGCACAATATCCGCCGTAATTTACGCCAATATCAACAAGCAGACTTCCATCTTCTTTTATTACTTTATCCGCCGGCGGCGCGTGGGGCATCGCCGTTCTTTCATCAATTAAGGTCAAAGGATAGAAGGACCTGGCCTCTCCCTTCTCTTCCAGACGCGAACGTAAAAAACGGTTAATTTCATTTTCACTTGTTCCCGGCTCAAGCCACTCCCCCAGTTCATCAAATACCGTCTCAGTTTTTTGAGCCGCTTTTCGGAGCAGCTGTAATTCCGACTCTTCCTTAATTATACGTAATTCACTGACCAGATTCTTCCCATAACCCCTCTTCTCAACCGCAATGTTATTAACAATTTTTCGAAATTCAGCATACGAGAGGTTAGATCTTTCAAACATTAATTTATCGATGGGACATTTTTCCAGCCAATCATTTAGAGCCTTTAACCGGGTTTTTCTATAGGTGATGATTTCAATTTCCTGGAGGGCCAGACTTTCCACGTAATGACGATACCGACCGTCAACCAGCAGACAGCTTTTTCCAGGTGAAATAACCAGCACACCGGCCGTCCCCCGAAAACCGGTCAAATAACGGATATTGGACAAATAGGAGGTATAATAACCAGTCTTTTCCTCCAGTTTCTCCTTCAGCCGGTCTCGTCGTTTTTTGTAATTATGATCGCAAATGATCGACCAGAGCCCGCAGGGCAAGCTTGTAACTTTGGCTTCCAAATCCCGCGATCTGCCCCAGGCAGACCGGAGCTATTAGAGATTCACGCCGAAACTCCTCCCGGCCGTGAATATTGGAAAGGTGAACCTCCACCACCGGGTAATCGGCCAGGGCAACAGCATCTCGCAGGGCCACGCTGGTATGAGTCAGTCCGCCGGCGTTTAAAATTGCCCCGTCAACCGTCGGTTCCTGGAGCCAATCGATAAGCTCCCCTTCCCGGTTGCTCTGCCAGCAGCTGACCTCGACATCCAGCTTGTCTCCCAGCTCGATCAAATCTTCGTTCAAATCTTCCAGGTGCGCTTCACCGTAATGTTCTTTTGACCGGCGATGTATACAGTTCAAATTTGGTCCGTGGTAAACCTGAATTTCCATTGTTAATCCTCCTTTTAAATTAAAAGAAAACCAGCTTTAATAAATTATAACCCCTGAAAAGCAGATATAAAAACAACTACAGGCTGAGTAATTTTTGTCATTGTCCGTATTTATCAATAATTTCTTTTATTTTTCGCACATCTTCCCGGGGAGCGGCCGAATCAATTTGATGAGGTATCTCCTCATAATCTTCCCGGCGCTCTCTCCACAATTTTTTTACTTTTTCAAATCCCTCTTCTCCCCCGGAAAACAACGGCCGGTCGGCATCCGTCCCAATTCTTTTGCGGGCAGTTTCCGGAGTGATATGAAGATAAACAGGAATTCCGCGTTCGCGCATAATTTCCCTGTTTTCCCGACGCAGGGGGACACCGCCACCGCAGGAAACTACAAGAGGCGGTTTTCTCCGGCTGATTTCAGCCAGCCACCTGGTTTCCAGGTCTCTAAAATGTTCTTCCCCCGCTTCGGCAAAAATATCCGCAATTGAGCGCTCTTCCTTCTCTTCAATTAAATCGTCCAGGTCATGAAACGGCCAGCCCATTTCATCGGCAAGCATCTTTCCGGTGGTGGTCTTCCCCGCTCCCATAAATCCCAGGAGAAAAACTCGCCTCGGTTTTAAACTCCGCGCGTCATCAGACTCAGATACCAATGTATAATCTCCGTTCCATACAAATAAGATATAACTCCCGCCAGGCAAAGAAACGGTCCAAAAGGTATTTCTTCACGCAGGGAGCGGCCCTTCAGTTTCATAAGAACTGTGCCCACTATAGCCCCGATTAAAGAACCGGAAATTATTGTAAGCAGCACGCCACCCGGCCCCAGCCAGGCGCCGTAAGCCGCGATCAATTTCACGTCGCCCATCCCCAGGGCGGATTTTCCATAAATCAGGGGCGAAATTAAAGCCAGAAACAAAAATATCCCCCCCCCAAGAAAAAACCCAAACAGCACGGTCCATATCTGCCGGGGCTGAAACTGCCCCCCAAGGCCAGAAGAAAAAGGATAACGGGTAAAAAGACCACTGACCAGGCCCACAACAATTAACGCATAATTTAACTCATTGGGAATTATGGAAAATTCAAGATCTATTGCCGCCATTGCCAGGGAAATGAGGACGAATATTATCGAGAGGATAAAATTAAAATAATCCGGCTGCGCTTTCAAAAGCCAGATATATCCGGAGGCGGCCACAGCCAGCCCACTGGCCAATTCAACCAAAAAATAGCGCGAACGAATAGCTTCCCCGCAGTGGCGGCATTTACCAGCGAGTATCATAAAACTGATAAGAGGAATATTATCATACCAGTCGATCTGCTGGCCGCAGTGCGGACAGTAGCTTCTCCCATCGGCAACAGACTCATCGCGGGGCAAGCGATAGATGCAAACGTTCAAAAAAGAACCAAGACATAAACCAAAAACAAAAATAAGAAACAACAATAACCAGAACATTTTATAAATTATTCCCTCTTTTCATAGGATCAGGACAAAAACTGGCGGGCTCTTGCAAGCATTACCTCCGTATCCGGCTGTCTATCCAGCCACAGGTGCCAGGCGCGGGCCGCCTGGTGAACAAGCATCTTGAGACCGCCGGTTGCATCCCGGCCTTTATCCAAAAAATCTTTGACAAATTTCGTCCGTCGATTATAAATTAAATCCACACCGATCATCTTCTCGTTAATCTGCTCGACCGGGAAAGGAGAAGTATCCCCCCTTTTCAAACCCAGCGAAGTGGCGTTAATTACCATTTTCACCGGGGGAAGAGAATTTTCAAGTTCTTCCCGGCTGATAACCTCCGGCTGCAGAACACCAAACTCTTCGGCAAGCCGCCGGGCTTTTTTTTCCGTCCGATTCCAGATAAAAACCTGACGACATTCCATTTCTTCCAGGGCGGCAAGACAGGCCCGGGCCGCTCCTCCGGCGCCCAGCAACAGGACCGGCTCTTCCCGAACGACATCCTCCCAGGGGACAAGCAATTTTTTAAATCCGTAAACATCCGTATTGGCCAGTTTCAGCCCCCCGGCTGTTCGATAAACAGTATTGGCGGCGCCGATCTTTCTGACTGCCTTGTCCTGCCTGTTTTCCGAAATTAAGCGGGTAGCTTTCTCTTTTAACGGCAACGTCATATTGGCCCCCGGGAGATTCATTCCCTCTAAAAATTCAAAAAAATCTCCAAGTTCCTGTTTCCCCACCTCCTGGGCAAAATAACGGTGTTCCAGCCCAGCCTGTTCAAAAGCCGCATTATGGATTTCAGGGGATAAAGTATGCTCAATGGGCTGGCCGACAACCCAGAAGGGCGTTCCGTAATTAACTACCGGTTTCATCAAAAAAAACCTCCAAATTATTCACCATTATCCGACCGGATAAGACGAGCCGTGTCCCCCCGCGCCAGGTAGCCGCTGTAAACCGGGGTGGGCAGTTCAAGAACGGATTGTCGTTCGAATACTTCCACCACCGGCAAAGTAACATCTCTCACTTGAAATTGATCATCAGTGTTTATCCCGTGAATTGCTCCCAGGTTTACCCGGATCTCCAGGTTATCTATAGCAAACACTTTGCCTTCCCACGGCCAGTTCTGTTTCAGTAATGTAATAATTTTTTCCTGCAAACGCCAGATTTTAATTCTTCGTGAACCATAAAAATCCAATTCCTGTTCAGTATCATCTTCAAACTTGGCGACAGCTGCTGCCTGAAGCCTGTCGTTCCAACCTGTAACATCAATGTCTATTGTCCCGTCCACAACGTCTTCCCTCATTAAAGCCGATGGGGAGGGATTATCATCAAAATCCTGGGGTCCATACAACTCGAATGCCGGCTGGTGGTGAAACGCCTGGTGAAAAGTAAATTCCAGCAAATCCTCCCCCCCCGGTGGTGCTTCCCAGAAAGAAAGAATATCCAGAGTAAAAAATAATCTGACCTGAGGAGAAGTAAAATTTTCCGGAATTTCCGGCGGGGTATCCCCTCGAACTGATTCTTCATAATCCTCAATTCTCTCGGGGGGAGAAAAACCAAGCTCCCGGACCCGCTCCAGGGTTTGGGACAATTTATTTTCCCAACCCCTATGGTAAAAATAACGGGCCAGTTCAAACTGGTGTGAACTGTTCAGAGGATTCAATTCAAGTGACCGCATAAGAGCGGAAAGGGCCGCTTCCTTATAATTCATCCCATCCAGGATCTGAAATTCATCATAAAAAAATTTGGCTGAATTTTTTCTCCGCTCGCCATTTAATCCCTCTCGCCGGCGCGCCAGACGCGAGTGAAGCAATCGATAAAGTAAATCATCCGGCCTGTGATTCAGAAGATTATTAATTTTTTGAAATTTATCATCCTCATCATCAGTCAGAATTATTTCCAGCCATTTTTTTCGAGAATTATTGCCTGTATCCGCCAGTATCTCACGAGCCCGGGAGATTTCGCCGCCGCTAAGATAAGCCCGGGAAAGCCAGTATCGATATTCACTCTCGCTGGCCGGCGATAAAAATGGCGGTTCATCTGCTGGAAAATAACTAAAGCCTTCGGCCAGTAAATCGCGAACCCTGGCGGGCTGTTCCGCAATATGTTGCGAACGAGATACGCGCCAGTAAATTACAGGATTACTGGACCGGGACAGAGTTTCAGAAAGTAACTGCTCATTAAAATTACCTTCAAGATTCAGCTGAACCAGAAAACTATCCATCATAACCCAGGGATTCTGGTTGGAACGCTGACGGGCGGAATTTACATTTTCCCGGGCAAGAACATAATTTCCGCGGGCAAGATTAATCTGAGTTTTTGCATGATAAGGCTCCCAGCGTTCGGGAGCCCGCTGACGGTAAATTTCAGCCCATTGAAGAGCAGTGTCATATTTGGATTGAAAAAAATACAGGCGGGAGGAGTGCAGAGCGGTCCACGGTTTACCAGGTTCAAGTTCATCGTATTTTTCCAGGGCCTGCCGGGCCACTTCCCATTTTTCAGTGGCCAGCGAACTGCGAATCAATCCGCGCAAAGCTTCCGTATGGGCCGGATTTTGGCCAACAAAACTTTCATACTGCCGCCGGGCTTCGTTATGATAACCTTTCTCTTCCAGCTGACGGATGTCCTGGTAGGAAGCTGAAACTACCCGGGGAGTAATAACAAGCAAAAAAACAAGCACACAGGCAAATTTTAAATATTTCAATATATTTAACCCGGAAGTAGTTTTTAACGGGAAATCGACAGGGAATTTATAAAATCTTCCCGGAACGTGCACCGTAATACCTCCTCAACGGAAGTGGCTCCCGATCTAATTTTCTGAACTCCCTTTTTCCGAAGCGAAGGCAATTTGGTCTTCCGAGCGGCCTCCTGGTAGGCTTTATAAGGTTTGTCCTCCAGAATACAGAAACGAAGGTCATCAGTTATCGGAAGAACCTGAAAGATACCGGTCATTCCTTTATAACCACTAATATTTTCCCCGGGGGGAGCCGGCTGATAGCAGGATTCTCC
This sequence comes from bacterium, assembly GCA_051744565.1. Classification (GTDB taxonomy): domain Bacteria; phylum T1Sed10-126; class T1Sed10-126; order T1Sed10-126; family T1Sed10-126; genus CAZKRS01. The sequence continues at coordinate 6,335 of JBNJDC010000015.1, read as the reverse complement.
TTCGGAAAGTCCCAGCCGTTCTCGTTCAGATTTATTGGGAGTATATTCTGCCCGGCAGCGCGGATCAATCAAGCGAACCAGCCGCTGGGCAACAACGCCAACCACGGAATTGGCAAGTTGATAGCGATCAACATTTTCAGTATTGGCCAGATGATAGAGGGCGTCAACCGCATTATCGGAATAGTAGGAACTGAAAACTTTACACCCCGTTGCGGCTGCATACAGTGTGGCCCGGGCCACGGCGGGTTCCCCCATCTGGCTGACCATCAATATATCTGGATCAAAATCAAGTGCTTCGTATACTCTGTCCGCCTGGCGCGAAGGACTCTGGGCAGAAACCTCTATCTGAGTGCAAAAATCCAGTTCATACTCTATTGGTGCTTCCACGGTAATTATTGAATTGGGGGTATCGGCAAAATAACGAAGCGAAGCGTACAGCGAAGTAGTTCGCCCACTTGCTGCCGGACCGGTATAAATCAACAACCCCCGCGGCGCCGAAAGCATATCTTCCAGGAGAGTAAGCGCTGAAACATCCAGCCCCAGGTCGGTTAAACCGCGCTGATAGTTCTGCCCCCGGCAGACCTTAATCACCATTTTTTCCCCAAACCTCGTCGTAGTGGTATTCAAGCGTAAAATTACATCCTCCCCGGAATAATCAAGTCGGATAATTAAATATGATTCCTCCTCGCCGGAGTCCACCGACTTTTCGGCCATCAGCTTTAGCCGGGATAATATCGGCTGATGAAGCCGGACGGGAAGTTGTGTGTAATCGTTAATTACCCCGTCAACACGGAACTGAATCTGCATCTGGTGTTCCCGGGGATCCAGATGGATATTGTTTGCTCCTTCTTCCAGAGCATCACAGATCAGGTGATGGGCCAGACTGACGGCCGGTTTCTGATCGGCCTGATCCAGCTCATCGGTTAAATCCAGTCCCTCGGCCGGACCGGAGCTGTTTACAACAACCCTTTTTTTCTTCAAACCGGCGGTGCCGGTTGAATAACAGCGGTCAATAAAGTCTTCTATCTGGGAAGCACGAGAAATTACAGGATCAATTTCATAACCGGTAATCTGTTTCAGATCGTCAATCGCCAGCACATCAAGCGGATCCTTCATTGCCACGGTTAATTGATCTTCTTCCCGCAGGATAGGAACAGCATCATACTGGCGGGCCTGCTCCTCGGTGAGAAGATTCAAAGCATTCTGTTGTATCGGATATTTATCGAGGTTAACCACCGGGTATCCCATCTGGCTGCTCAAAAATTTAATTAACTGTTCCTCTTCCAGCCAGTCTTTCTCCACCAGGATTGTTCCCAGTTTCTCCTCCCGATTCTTATGTTCCGCAAGAGCTTCTTCCAGTTGACTCCCCGATATTAAACCGGCTTCCACCAATCTTTGCCCAAGTTTCTTTTTACCTTCGTTATCCAAAATTATTCACCCTTTCAAATCATTCATTTTTCTAACCAGAGTTTCCCGGTTTAGATTGTGAAGCATTACAGTTTTATTTTCCGAAGTCTCGCCCCGAATTAATTCCACGTCGTCATTTTTCAAGTCAAAATTATCAGCAATTAGTTCAATTAACTGCCGGTTGGCGGCTCCTTCTTCCGGGGGCGCCGTAAGGTTAACTTTTAAAAAATCACCCCGCCAGATAAGTTTCTGCTGACTGGAGCCGGGGTTCACCTTAACCTTCATCCGAAAGTCCATTATCGTCACTCCCAATCTGGCGGGTAAACTGTTTTAGTTCCTCCGCCAGTTGATTTAGTTCATATTTTACTTCGCGGCGGCGAGTCTTCAAACGAACGTGTTCTTCCCTGATCTGATCGGCTTCAGCCAGCGCTGACTGCCTAATTTGATCAGCTTCTTCCTCGGCTCGCGCCTTTATTTTTTTTGCTTCCTCCCGGGCGTTTTCCTTTATCTGCTCTGTAAGGTTCTGGGCAGTCTGAAGAATTTTCCGGGTCTGGTCCTCCTGCTGACGCAAGCTATCGCGCTCACTTTTCAGCTGATTCCTTTCCCCTTCAAGCTCCTCTATTGATTTTTTTAACCCCTGGACTCTATCAGCCACCTGCTCAAGAAACTGATTGACCTCCCGTGGTGTATACCCCCGCCAGGCTGTACTGAACTCTTTGTTCTGAATTTCAATCGGTTCCAGGGGCATTTTTTAATCGGGCTCCCCTTCTGATTTTTCTCCCAGTTCTACAGACTTAAGCCGGGCTTGATTGAGGGCTTCTTCAATAATGCCCCGGGTTGCTTTCTCGTCCAGATGCTTCAACGCTTCAACGGTAGTTCCCCCCGGAGATGAAACTTCCTGGCGCAAGCGAGCGGGAGATTTCCCCGTCTTCTCGGCAATTTCTACCGCACCTTTTAAAACCTGGAGTGAAACTGCCCGGGACGTATCCGCATCAAATCCAAGGTATACTCCGGCTTCCTGGAGCGCTTCCAGGAAGTAAAACACATAAGCAGGTCCCGATCCTCCCAGTGCTGTTGCTGAATCCATAAGTTTCTCATCAATTTCCCGGGTTTGACCAAGATTTTGAAAAATATCAACAACCTTCTCCAGGAAATTATCGCCCACGTATTCATTCCGGGAGATAAAACTCATTCCTTCACCTACCTGGCAGGGGGTATTGGGCATTATCCGAATTACTTTAGCTTCACTTTCCAGACCGGCGGCAATATCTTCAATTTTTATGCCGGCGGCAATAGAAACCACTCGCGCGCAGTAACCTGAAATCTGACCCAGAACTTCATCTATAACTGAAGGTTTGACCGCCAGGATAACAAAATCGACCTCCTCGGCCAGCTTGCGGGGAGAATCCGCCGCCTGTAAATTATATTTTTTAGCAATATTGTTCATTTTTTCTTCCAGGATATCAAATATATAGATATTTTCCGGGTCGTGTTCAGAAGTTTGAGCAAGTCCGCCGGCAATAGCTTCTCCCATGTTACCGGTACCGATTATTCCGACAGTCTCTAATTCACTCATAATTTTTCATCCTTTCCTTTCACCAAATAATAACCTGCCCAGGCGAAGCATTGTAGCTCCTTCCTGGATGGCCTGCTTGTAGTCATTTGTCATCCCCATGGACAGTTCGGGCAAATCAATCGCAAAATCCTCGGCCAGTCGATCACGCAAGCGCCGACAGGTGGAGAAAGTTTCCCGCAGAACTTTCTCATCATCCGTCCAGGGAGCCATGGTCATCAAGCCGTCAAGGATATAAGGATCATACTCCAGTATTTCCTCCACGAGCCGGGGGGCTTCCTCCGGCGTTGCCCCGTATTTGGATTCTTCCCCCGAAACGTTAACCTGGAGGAGAATATGCTGCTTATTTCCCATAATTTGCAACCTTTTTGCCAGTTTTTTCACTATTGAATGACGATCCATGCTGTGGATTAATTCAAATTCCCCGGTTATCCGTCGCGCCTTTTTAGACTGAACATGACCAATCATATGCCATTTAATGCCCGGTAATTTTTTTCGTAATTCATGTTTTTTATCCAGGGCTTCTCCAACGCGGTTTTCGCCAAAATGACGAAACCCAAACTTCCACGCTTCCTTAATCAACTGATTATCAAAGCCTTTTGTGACAGCAATAACTTTTACTTCAGATGGTTTGCGCCCCGCGGCTTCGGCTGTCTCTTTAAGTTCATCCAGAACCTTCTGCCAGTGTTCATGGTCGGTTATTGGCATCTTTAAATCGCCTTTCTAATCCTCTTTAAAAATCCAGTGCAGCATTCTTTGCTCAGTTTTGTCCTGACGATAACTTATCAAAGGAATCCGTTCATTTCCAGCAGTATTTAGATCAAGGCGGTAAATAGTACCTATATCAGCATCAACAGCCGTTATTTGCTCCACAAGAACTTTAAATAAATCAAGTTTATTCTCTTCGGTGACAATTTTTCGCTCCAGCATTTCAGGACGGGAATAATCCAGTAGATCTGAAAATTTAGCAATAATTTTATTATTTACCGGGTAAGATTTTTGATGGACGTGCGCCCCCACGATTACCTGGACCGGAAGACGAGAAAAATACTCCTCCAGGGCCCGACCGACAATATTTTTTTCTAGCCCGCGACGGCCCGCATGTATTAATCCAAAACGCTTCCTCCGGGCGGGAGTTTTTTTGGGGGGCTGCTCGAGGATGAAAACCGGCAGACAGTCTGCGGTTAAAACTGTAAGAGCGGTCCGAGCCAGCTTACAAACCAATCCGTCAGTGGCCGGATAACCGGCCGAAAACGCGGAATTTACAGGTTGAACCGCCGCCCCGTGGACCTGTCGAGGTTGGTGAAAGGATACGTCGGAAAAGAAGGTGAAAAATTTATTCCTTAAACCGGAGTTTTCAAAATTACACCCCGCACCATCCCCCAGGGCCGTGGTCTGTCCAATACTAAAATTATCAAAAAGACTGTATTCCAGAGTAACCCACGGCCCCCGGTTGCGAATCCGGTATTTGGCAGGTTTTATATCGGGATAGGAATAAGACGGGGGCATATCCGAATTTAAATTTCTATGATATTGGAATCCTGTCCCTCTTTAATACCTTCCTGGATGTACTTGTTCACTTCTTTCATCAGTTTTTCAAAGTTTTGCTGAGCGGCAATAAATTGTTGAAAAACCGAACTGGACTCCAGTTTCTGCGAAAGCTCCTGAAGTTCCTGTTTTTCTTCATCAGAAATTTCTTCGCCGCGCTGACTTTTCTGGACCAATTTTTGTTCGAGTTTTTGGACCTCTTCAAATTCGTCCTTGGTTTCGTCATCCTCGCTTAATTTCTCTTCGGCTCTCTTTAATGACTTTGCAACCTCGGTCTGACCCAGGGTTCGCCCAAGACTTTTCGATTCTTTTTGAATTTTCTCTTCGTTCCACTCCATAAATTATACCTCCAAAAAAGATAATTACATTTTTCAGACTAAAAAAAATAACAATTATCCCCCGACCTGTCAATTGTTTCGCCTCTTTCATCACCTGTTCCGAAGATTTATTCAGTTCAACTCTGACACCCGGGACAAAAATAAGTGCTCCGCCCGGATAATTTCAACTTTTCAATAGTGTTTGAACATTTCGAACATTCTTCTCCTTCTCGATCATACACCCTATGTTGCTGAACAAAATTTCCGGTCTCCCCACTGCTGTTTCGGTAAGTGGTTGCCGAACCTTCCGGATCAAGAGATGACCCACCGGCCTCTACCGAACGCTTCAATAGATCGGGAATTATTTCGTAAAGTTGATCTCGTTCCTGTTCAGTCACTTCATCAGCCAACCGGCGGGGATCGATACCGGCTTCAAAACATATTTCGCTTGCATAGATATTACCTACACCCGCCAGGAATGACTGATCCATAAGCAATGCTTTGATAGTTGCTCGACGATTTTTAAAACCGGCTTCAAAATTTTGGCGAGTGTAATTTTCTTTCAGGGGGTCGGGGCCCAGTGAAGCTATCTTCTCGTGGTCAAGGTAATTTTCCCCTTCGGACCAGTAAAAACGTGAAAATCGACGCATTGAAGTAAAATATAATTTATCCGCTTCCGGCCGGTCAAACTGGAGCTCCAGCTTGACTTTATCGGGTTTTTCGGGCTTTTCGTTTTGCCACCAGACCTTCCCGGACATCCGGGGATGGAATATCAGCCAGTCTTTTTCCACCTGTAAAAGCAAATGTTTTCCATAACGCTCAAATTTTTGCAGAACTTTATCTGCCAGATATTGATCCACGTTCTCCGGCCTCAGGGGCGAAGTAAACATATCGGGATCCGCCCCCTCACAGCGGCAAATTTCAGCGCCTTCCAGCGGCTGCAGCCCCCGCTTGATAACTTCAATCTCCGGCAACTCCGGCATTTTTTTCACCTCAATAAAAATGTTATCCGTTAAAGCCTCTCTACCAGAAAAATAGATAGACTACACCCAATATTATCATTAATGTGCTATAATTTAACTTCAACTAATCTCAAAAGCGGGTGTGATTGAATAGTGAATTTCAAACGGCTGGGAACAATTATAACACTTATAGTTGTGATAGCATTAATTGCTATTGCCTTCTGGCACTCTTCTGTAAAAAATGAAGGTCTCGTTACCAAAAAATTTACAACGATGGGCACTTACCTGACCATAACCGCCCATCCCAAGAACAAACGGTCAAAAGAAGCAATAAGTAAAGCCTACCGGGAAGCCCGCCGGTTAAACGATAAATATTCAACCCATAGCAAAGATAGCTTGATTTCTAAAATAAAAAGGCGGGCGCCCGACAGTGTTCCGGTGGACGATGAATTTGTTTTTCTGTTTCGGGAGGCAACAAAGTTCCGGAAAAAAACAGGAGGTAACTTTGACGTGACGGTTGGCCCCCTG
>JBNJDC010000014.1:0-13978 GCA_051744565.1 bacterium | reverse complement strand
TAATTAGCTATGATAAAATCACCGATTGAAAAATATTTTAACATAAAAAGTTATCCAATACTTATCTAATTTTTTTGTAGTTAATTGGCAACTATATTTTGCGTTGTTTTTGATAGCGGATCAATCGGCTAGTGTTTAAATTTGCAATTGTAATTTAGATGTAGTAAAATATAAACAGGACAGGGATTGTCAGATTATAACCTAAGGATGGGTTGAGATGAGTATAGATATTTCCCCGGTTAATTCCATGCCGTCGGCTGGTAGTTACACGCAGGTTGCAACCAGTGACAGGTCTAACCCGGTCCTTGAAAACGCAGGTAACCAGGCTGCTCCCAGTGTAGAAATTCCCGATTCTCCCCAAAATAAGTCCGATGAACAGGGGAAACAATTACCTGAAGGCGGTCAAAAAGGTGGAGGGGAGACTTATGGTTCGGAAGCGGGCGGGGAATCCATGGAAAATATTGATAATCAAAAGGCCGCGGCAAAAGAAAAGGGGCAAAAAAGCGCTGAATCGGAAGAAGAAGACGAATTGTCAGAGGAAGAGGAGCGGCGCGTTAAAGAATTAAAACAAACAGACAGGGAAGTGCGCCAGCATGAGCAGGCGCACGTTGCTGCAGCAGGTCCTCACCTGCGAGGGGGACCTTCTTATAATTATACCAAGGGGCCGGACGGGCAGCGTTATGCCACCGGGGGGACGGTTAATATGGATACCAGCCGGGAGGATACTCCGGAGGAAACCGTGCAGAAAATGCGCCAGGTTCAGCAGGCGGCCATGGCTCCGGCTGATCCGTCACCGGAAGATTACCAGGTGGCCCAGAAAGCAGCGCGCCGATTGTCTTCGGCCCAGCAAAAAACAGGTAGGGGGAATAGTGAGGAAAACGGTGAAAATCAACAGACGGAAGAAAGCCAGCCCGGGGAAGGTAATCAGGAACCAGAAAGAAATCAGCAGGCGGAAGACGCTCAACAACCGGAGTTAATTGATCAGAACGAAAATAATGCTGAATCCAGCCAGGAAAACGCTGCGATAACAGGATCGGAAAATCAACCGGCAGGGGAACAAAACCAGCAAGGTTTCCCGGAAAATATGTTTGGTAATACTTCTCAAAAACCGCCAGCGGGACAGGCGGTTAATTTGATTGCCTGAATCCTTTCCTTTAAAATCACGTTTAAACAGTCGATTTCCGGGAACTGGTAGGAATTATTTTTATCAGGATTAGGCCGGAGCTGGTTTTACTTTCGGGGGATTATTTCAGTGCTGTATTTTCTGTTAAAATTTAACTGGATTTCACTTTCAGCTTCAGGCCTTTAGCTTTCGGCTGCTTCTATGCCGGAGGCGGGAGTCGAACCCGCACGGGCCTCAGGGCCCACGGGATTTTGAATCCCGCGCGTCTGCCAGTTCCGCCACTCCGGCGTGTTTTAGTGGGAAAGAGCTAAGTATATTAGTGTGCAAGTGTGAAAGATACAAGTGTAAAAGTAAAAGATTACAACCTGTTAGACATAGTGTGAAAGAGCCAGGTGGACCAGTAACAATTTTAAAACACATTATGAAAGATCGAGGATGCGAAGAGGCGAACATGCGAGCAGGCGAAAGTTACTACCCTACTTAAAGTTGTATTTTAAACACGTAACTCGCAACACGACCCCCTCAACCTGTTTAACCCGAAGTGCTCAGTTCTTCTTCCTCGAACTCCACGTGTTTGTCCACGACGGGGTCATATTTTTTTAGCGTCAGGTCGCTCCTGGTGTTGGTGGTACTTTTATAGGTTGTGTAAAAATAACCGGTATCTGCTGTGCTGACCAGTTTAATTTTTTCTCGGGCCATCAGTATTCAACTCCTGTTAGTTTTAAGCTTTAAACTTTTTCGCCCCGCTGCCTGATCTCTTCAACAACGGTTTCAATTCCTTTTTTATCAATGATCTTTAATCCTTTTTTAGAAACATCCAGCGTAATCCAGCGGTCTTCGCCGGGGTGGAAAAACCTCTTTTTCTGGATGTTTGGTTTCTGTTTTCTGTTTGTCCGGTTATTGGCATGGGAAACATTATTACCGGAAAGAGGTTTTTTACCTGTTACCTGACAGTATCTAGACATTGTTTACTTCCTTTCTCCCTGTTGGGTTGTGTTTGAGTTTTAAGTTGATAAATTCAAATTAAAATATATTCAGCATAAAGCCCTCGTACCTTAATGAAAGCATAAAGTCATATGCAAGCAATTATTATAGCAAACAACCTTCCCCGTTGGCAATCAGTAAAAATGTTGGTTTATATTTTGTCGGCGTTTTTTATTGACGGGCTGAATCTGAGGACCCTGAATTTTAAAATAATTAGATTTTTTGTCGCCGGGTATTTTTAACAGAATAAATGAAAAGGTTGGAGGAGGGGTTTTGTTACCGGTTTGCTTGATAAGGATATTTTTGTATACCTTATAGTAATGTGGCGAATAATTAGTTACCCTGCGGGGAGTTAGAGAGTTTCAAAAATTTATGGTATTGTAATGAAAATTAAGTGTTTCAATAAACAGTGTCCTGAAGAGAAGGAAGTGTTTAAGTTGAAAGGAATTCATGTTGCGCGGGAAAAGTCCGGAAAGTTTAATAAAAAGACAATATATATTACAGCTGTTATTTTTTCTCTGCTGTTTTTTCTTCCGGTACGATCGGTAATGGCTGAGTCTACCGAGCAAAATTTAAGCAAGGTTATACATTTTTTTGAACAAAAAAAACCGCCCCGGCTGGCAAAACCGGGATCGATATACGAAGGTCCGGGTGGCCAAATAGCCGTATATGATAAACATTTACATAAATTTGAATTTTTTCCAGCGCGGCGGGGAAAAACATTAGATTGGGAGAGTTTTATTGATCAGGAAGCACGTGCACATAAGTTTAAACGCTGGGGACTGGGTGAGGGGCTGCAGGGAGCCTGGGCTGATTCGGAGACGTTCTGGTGTTACGATCCGAAAATTGCCACCGGCAGTGACACCGTGTTTATGTTTAATCTTTTTGATCCGGCTGACACCATGGTTCTGCCGGGACCAATTGAAGATATAAAATTTAAACCTGATGCCTGGTATATTCAACGCCCTCCGGATAAGTTTGAAAAGAGACAGCCGGTATACCGGGGGGATATCATTGATACGGCGCAGTTTACCGCAGAAGGAAACTTTGTCGGTCAGCTTGCGAATGGCAGTTATGTGTTTCGGGTAGAAAACAGGGTTTATCTTTACCGGGATGAAAATGATACAAGTCAGAAATCTTTTTCCGGCCTGAGGGCCGTGCAGACGGCGGGCAAATATATCTACGTTTTGCTTGCCGAAGGTAAAATCTTGAAGTTGAATCGAAATTTTGAAGAAAAATTTTCTTTTGAAATAATTGGTAATTTTAATTTCCGTGATTTTGTCCTGACGGGGGGCAGCGCATATTTTACTGCCCGGAGTGGACTTTATAAAGCAGATCTTGACGAAAGTGAGCGCTCGTTTTTTTATGCGACTGCGACGGTCCAGCTGAAAGAAGTGAGTAAGAGTGAAGTTAAATTATTTGATAAAAGTAAGAAACGCGCGCAGCGAATATGGAGTGATTCAGAGGAGATATACCTGTGGCAAAATGGCCGCTCGCGGGTTGTTTCAGTCCACGAGGAAGGACTTACACAGGCAAAAAAAGTGAAAGATGAAAGCAGTATACCGCTGCTGGCCTTTCAATACTTTCAATCCCCCCATACCACCTGGGATGGCCGTGTTCTTTATTATTATTTCCCCCGCGAGCAATTGGTTGAATCTTATGATAAGAGGGGAGGGATCAAGAGGAAAACTTTCCTGGAGAACCCACCTGAATATCTTGAAAACGTTCAATTTACCGGTGCGGGCCAGGATTATATTTTGATGGGGGGGGAATTGTTAAAAAGTAGCGGTGAAAAAGTGAAGGCATTTGCTGTTTATAACTGGTCGGGGAAGCTGCAGCGAATATTCCAGCCGGAGCATCCGGCGGAGGATAATCTCGCCCCGCAACCGGAGGGATATCCTCATTATGAATACAGCGGGGGGGAATTAGTATATGCTTTTTATTCCGATCACATCCAGACGTATGATTTATACGGATATCCCGGGCAAAAAATTGGAGACCTTGTTTATCCCGAGGATATAGCCCGGTATGGAAACAAATTATATGTTTTGGATGGACGAGGTTATCGGCTCAGCCAGCAAACCGGGATTAAATCTCCAAACATCAGGTTTGCGTCGTCATCGGCCCTGGGAAATATAGAGGAGGGGTATCGGGCCGCCGACGATGATATTATATTAAGTGTCAGTTCGAGGGATAAGAATTTTTTGACCCGTTATAATCCCCAAGAATTGAAAACAAACAAATTTCTTGAGCATCCGCAAAAGAGCCTCCGTTATCCGGTGGTATCTGGCCAGAGTGATACGATATATTTCTGGGGGACAGAACCTCAAAATAATGAATTTCAGCTTTATCGTTTTGATTCAAAACGTTATGTTGCTGAAGAACTGGATTATTCAGAGAATCTCCGGGCCAGGGCTGGTTTTGACGATTATAAAAATATTTTACTGGTGCCCCGCGAGCCGGATGAAAGTGATACAAATCTTTTCTCTTATTTTGACGTTTCCACGGGGACATCAGGAATAATTAAAAACACCCGGGATCTTGAATTACTAATATCTGCTGAACAGTACGGATATCGGGGGGTAAAAAAAGAGAAGGGGAGCTATGAAATAGTTGACGGAGTTGTAAAAGGCGATCCTGATTCCGGATTTTTGCAGTGGGAGGAGGGAGATACATATTTTCGGGTTAATTATCCCGTGCAGCAGTTTGATATTATTGAAGACAAATTTTTACTGGCGTTAAAAGAAAATCCCCGGCAGACAGGATTATATTACTGGCCAGCCGGGAGCAAAAACGGACAGGATACCAGAGTGACCCCAAAAAATTATTTTTCCGGATATGGTAAATTGCGCTGGTTGGATTATTCTTCAAATAAAAAAATATTGCTGTGGTCCGGCGCCAACAGGGGGCGGCTTGTCAATTCCTATTCCACACCTCCGGAACCCGGGGGGGTGGCAGGAGAAGTTATTCAGGAGTCTCCCGGTACTGCTGAAGGAGTGAAGCTTCTAACCCAGCCGGGGGGGCAGATAACCACAACGAATTCCGGAGGTAATTTTACCCTGGATGGAGTTCAGACCGGTTATCTTGAGATTTATCCTCCTTCCTATCGCCACCACTTTGAGCAACCCCTGGAAGTACTTGTTAATCCTGCTGAATATACAGTGAACCAGGCAGTTGCTCTTTATCCACTGGAAGAGCTGGGATTGCTGGAAAGGGGGCTGGAAAATTATCGACGGTCAAAATTTGGTCGAGCCCGGATTGCCCTGGAAGCTTTTCGCAGCCTGGTGGGGGAAGGACCGTATTTTTCGTGGACCGCCCGCCCATTACTCGAAGTTTACCGCTCTGAAGAAAATACCAGGGGTATGTATCAACTTTATAGTGATAATTCTGCTGCTTTTGATAGTGATGAGAAGTATTTACTCTGGAACAGACTGGAGAAAAGCAACCAGGAAAGAAAAATTTTAAATGAATTGTTACAGACCCTGGCCGGAGGTGAACGGAGAATAGTTAAATACATTCTCTGGCGCAACCTTTTTTTGCAGGGAAAAACAGAGCCGGGAAAATATCTTCGTTATCCTTTACCGGCAGGAAGTAATTGATGACCTGGTTTATAATTGGTTATGCAGTTGTTGTTTTGGTGATCGGTATTGTTGTTGTTAAAATAAAGTCAGCAAATCCCCGGGCTAACGCGGTTTCCCGCCGTCGCTGTCCGATTTGTGGTTCAAAACTTGAACAGGACGACCGGCTGTTTGCCGATGAATTAAGTAAAAAAAATGGCCCTTCGGAATTACGTATAAAAGGTTGCACTTATTGTTATGAAAAATAATGATTATAAGCGTGGAGAGGATTTTTATGATTAAAAATTGGTTTTATAAGTTATTACGTTTTTCGGGGATACTCTTAATTATTTTTCTGCTATTCATATTTGCTTTACAGTCGATGGTATTCATCCATAATTTCTGGCCCGAAGCATTATCTATGCCCGGGTCGATGGGCCGGGACAAAATTGGTGTCTTAAAGATGGAGGGGCCTATATTCTCGGTTGATAAGCAACTTGAACAGTTGCGAAATTACAAGCGCCGAAAAGATATAAAGGCTATTTTGCTGGATATTGACAGTCCCGGTGGAGCGGTTGCCCCCACCCAGGAGTTAAATGAGGGGATCGAGCAGATTAAAGAGAAAGGAAAACCGATAATAGCCTCTATCCGATCAGTGGGCGCTTCCGGCGGCTATTATCTGGCCAGCAGCGCTGATACTATTGTGGCCACGCCGGGAAGCATGGTGGGGAGTATTGGGGTGCAGATTCAGATAATGCGTTTCGATGAATTGATTGATAAAGTGGGAATTGATTATGAAGTGATAAAATCCGGTAAATATAAGGATATCGGTTCTCCCTTCCGGGAAATATCGGAGGAAGAGCGAAAAATATTAAAAAATATGATCATGGATGTCTATGATCAATTTATAGAACATATAGTTCGAAACAGGGATATGGGACGAGCAGAGGTGGAAGAAATAGCCAATGGAAGTATTTTCACGGGCCGCCAGGCCCTTCGGATAGGGCTTGTGGATAAAACAGGGACAAAAAGTAAGGCCCTGGAAGTGGCGGGAAAAGCGGCTGGTATTTCGGGTGACCCGGCCACCGTTGAGCCCACTTCTACCCCATCTCCATTTTTTAGTGAGCAGACCTCTGAACTGCTTGGTTCGATAAATGAAGTATTTTCCCGGGATGAGAGAAGTGTTCGACTGTTATATATTATGAGCAACTGGAGCCTGGGCAATGACTGAATGCCCGGTTTGTCGCAGCCCGGTTCTGGGAAGACCGGAATCATGCAGCAACTGCGGAACTCCGCTTGAAAAATCAAGACATCATCGCTGGTTTTTTATGATCAGTCTGCTGTTCCCCGGTGTCGCTCAATTGCTCCGGGGATATCTACTTGCCGGGAGCCTGGCAATCCTTGGTAGTTTTACATTTGGGTTATTTATAATCTTTTCTTGGTTTCAATCAATATTTTCCTTAACCGGTTTATTAATTGCCGGTATTCTCTGGATTATCTGGACGCTAAGCTGGGGGTTGCAGGCGATTAATTTACGGCCTCAATACGTGGATGGTGATTTGCTTCTTGGCCTCCTGGTCGGATTATTAATATTTTTTAATTGTGGAGCTTTTGTTTTCTGGCTGATTTTGACTTTTAGTAAAGTTTAAATGGAATGCGGGAACGGTTAATTTTGTTTATTTTTTATAACCGGAGAAATTTATTATATTCTCTAGTAAAGGTTGATCGGGATGGATGATCCGGAAGTGGCTGGAGAAGAAGTTGAAGATATAGATGAAGAAGAAATTCTCCAGATTGAGGATGAACTCTTTGAGCTGGAGGATGAGCTCATCGATATGCAGGGGACGACTATTCGTTCCCATGAACAGGAAGAAGAGGAGGAAGAGGAAGAAGACATCCCGGTATATACGTATAAAAAACCTGAAATATCGGAAGAAGAAGAGGATGCGGGAAGAGAAGCTTCAGAGGAAGAACAGGATTTTGAGGAACAGCTGGAAGAATTTCGGCAGTCGATGGTGGATATGGGAGAAGCCAAGCCCGGTCAGCTTCTGGCTGCTGATCTGCGTGATAATGATAAACCACAGTTTGAAGCAGGGCGGTATGTGCTGGAAGCTAACGGGGGGCGCAGATTATTTGCCGGTCGCGGCGGGCAGGTTGTCTGGTTCGAAGATACCGTTCATGTGCTTCCGATCAGGCATGTTGATGGGGATGTGGATTCAGACGTTGGAGATATACGTTACGACGGCAATGTTTTTGTCGAGGGGATGGTTCACGACGGTCGATATATAGAGGCCCGGGGAAATATCTGGATAATGGGTGGAGTGGGTCGGGCTGATTTGAAAGCCAGTGGAGATCTTATTGTCCAGGGGGGAATAAAAGGGAACGAAAGTCAGCGCATTGAAGTGCACGGCAATCTTTATGCCCGATTTGTTGAAAATGCCCGGATGAAGGTGGGGGGAATGTAATTATCAAGGAAGTGGCAATGCACAGCTACATTGAAGGGGGGAAGGGATTGTATTTAACTGATGACGACGGGAATATTATCGGGGGGGAGTCCAACATCGCGGAGTTGATTTCGGCCCAAAATATAGGTTCCTCCACTTATCCGGAAACAATTATAAGAATGGGAGCCCAGGGGGTCATGCAGGAGGAGCTTGAACAGCTAAAGAAAAAGAAGAAAAGCCTGGAAAAAAAGGTGGAAAGCCTCTCCAAGGATGTTAAAAATCTGGAGAACAAGCAGGAGGAAGAGGGTCTCTCTCCCAAGGACGAGGAAAGATATCGTAATTTAAAATTTGAATTAAACCACGCCCGGGAGGATTTGCAGCAAAATAAGGTTCGCTTAAAAAATATCGAAGAAGAACTGGAGTCCGAAGTCAAACGGGAAATACTGGCCGAGGGAAAGGTTTTCCCCGGAGTTGAGTTGCATATTGGCAGTGTGCGCGAGTCGGTGGATGAGGAGCGCAGCCACTGCAGTATTTATGTCCAGGATGCGGAGGTTAAATTTGACAGTTACCACGAGCCCGGGGAGGAGCTGGACCTGGGGGCGGAACTGGCCCCTGATCTTGAAGAGGGGGAGGAAAAATATGATATGCCGCCCCTGGATGAAATCAGGCCTCATTTGATATACGACGAAAAGGAACCAATGTTTAATCGAGAAGAAAAATTGAAGTTTTTCCTGGGGTTAGAAGATAAGGATGAGTTGGCTCTGTTGGATATAACAGGGGAATCCGGGGTTGAAGAAGAAAAAGAATCGGAAGAGACGGAGGCAGGCGAAGAGGAAGAGGGAGAGGACCCCGGCGAGGGATTTCAGCCCCACCGCTGGTGGGCTATTGCGGTTCGGGAAGGGGAAAGTAAAAAGAAGGTACGCCGCTATTTTTCCGATAAATCGGACGATTCGGTTAAGGTTCGCTGTGAGACGCCGAAGGAGGGCCTGAAAAAAGCCGCTGAATATTTTGATGAACCGCCTGAGAACTTAGCTGTTAAGATCCTGGAAGAGGGTTCAAAAGGGATCCTGGGATTTGGTAAGAAAGATTATTTGATCCGGGTAATAAAAAAAGAGGTCCTGGAGCAGGAAGAGGAAGAAGAGGGGGAAGAAGATGTAGAAACCTTTGATCTTTTGGCCGAGGCGGAAGAAGAGGAGGATGTGGCCGGGTTTATTAACCTTGAAAATTCTGCTGATGGTTTGAAGTTAACCGTTTATCCCCCCCAGGGCCACGGACTGCCGGTAACCATGGAGCAGGTTAAAGATGAGCTTGAGGAGAGCGGTTATGAGCAGGATATTAACTGGCCAAAGGTTGAGCAAATGGTGGAAGAACAGGCGGGGGAAACAGAAAAAATTGCCCCCCGCCAGCGGGACCCGGAAATTGACGGCAGTTTCAGTGTTAACCTGAATGAAAAGGAAACGGCGGCTTACCTTACGGTTATCCCGCCCAAGCCCGAGGGGGTTGCGGTGAGCGAGGAAGAAGTCCTTGAGTATTTAGAGTCGGAAGGAATCAATTACGATCAAGAAAAAGTTAAGGAAGTTTTTGAGGAAGAAATGTTTGAAGAAGAAATTCTGGTTGCCGAGGGAAAAGAACCGGATCATGGGCGAGATGCAGAACTTGATTTTAAAGTGGATATTGCCCCCGGGGAGGAAGGGGAGGAAGAAGAGGGGGAGGAGGACGTGGATTATCGGAAAGGGGAGGAAATAGTCAGCGCCCAGGAAGGGGATGTCCTGGTGGAAAAAATACCGGCCACCGAAGGCGAACCCGGGCTTGATGTTTATGGGAATGAGATACCACCGGAGGTGGGGGAAGACCTGGAGATAAGCGCGGGAGATAACGTGCACGTTTCGGAGGATAACACTCAATATATAGCGGATGAAGATGGCCGGGTTCGTTACCGGGACGGGGAAGTATTGGTCGAGCCGGTCTTTATTATTGAAGGTGACCTGGATTATGAAGTGGGGAATGTAGGGTTTGAAGGGGTGGTAATTGTCAAAGGAATGATTCTGGATGGCTTCAAGGTGGAAGCTTCCCAGAGAATCGAGGCGGAGTCGGTGGGGAAAGCCGTTGTAGAGTGTGAAGGAGATGTAGTCCTGGATAAAGGGATGGTGGGTAGAGACGAAGGGATACTGAAAGCGGGTGGGGACATTTTTGCCAAATATATAGAAAATTCCCGGGTTCAAGCTGACGGGAGCGTGGTTGTGGAGGAAGCAATTATGCACAGTGAAGTGGACGCCGGGGAATACGTTATAGTGAAGGGGCAGCGACGCGGAGATATCGTGGGAGGAGTTACCCGAGCCGGAAAGGCGATATCGGCGGAAGATATTGGCTCGGCAATGGCCTCCAAAACTGAACTGGCAGTGGGGATCGACCCTAAAATAAGGGATAGAATCAGGGAAATTGAGGAGCTGATTGAGGAACAAAAGCTTCGGTTAACAAAAATTAAGAACGGGCTGCAGGGGATTAAAGAACAGGCAAATAAATTGGGTGGGGTGGAGGAACTTCCGGAAGAAAAACAGGATAAGCGCGTTCAACTGGTTTCCCGGGCTAAGGCTGTTCGAAAAAAAATGGAAAACCTGGGCGAGGAATTGCAGGAACTGCGCCAGAAAATCCAGGGGAGCGACGGCGGAGAAGTTTATTGCCGGGGAGATATAAGTGACGGGGTTAAATTAACGATCCAGACGGCGACTATGCATCTGACCGAACCCCAACAAAATGTTCGTTACGGTATGGTTGACGGGGAAATTAAAAAACAAGCGTATAAAGAATTTGATGTGGAAATCGAGAGGCCGGAATCATAATGCCCGGGCCTGTCTTTTTACTTTCAGATTTTGGCTTGCAAGATCCATACGTTGGCTTGATGAAGGGGCGGATAATCAATCGAGAACCAGCACCCCGGGTTGTAGATCTTACCCACCAGGTGGAGCATGGTAATGAACTGGCCGCGGCTTTTCTTTTGGAATACAGCTGCCCCCACCTGCCGGAGGAGGCCGTGGTGCTGGCAGTTGTGGATCCGGAAGTAGGATCTGATAGAAAGATTATAGCGGTAAAAACAGTTTCCGGGCGTTACGTAGTGGCACCGGATACCGGGCTTGCGGACGGCTTGGATTGGGAAAAGGCGGTTTACGTAGAAAATAAAAAGGTTTTTAGGAATTCTGACTGTGATACATTTCACGGACGAGACCGGTTTGCCCCTGTTGCTCGTTTTTTAAGCCAGGGGGGAGAGCTGGGTTTTCTGGGTTCTTCTGTGAAAAATACTGAACGCCGAAGCATTGTTCCGGAACCGGTTTGGAATGAAGGTAAAACCAGGGGGGAAATTATTTACTGTGATCATTTTGGTAACTGTATTACCAACTTTAAACGGGATGATGTGCCGGAAGACCCTCTATTTGTGGTGCAGGGCAAAAAGCTAACTCAAATGGCCGGCACCTATGAAAAACTGGCAGGTCCAGGGATTGTTTTTGGAAGTTTTAATCGAGCTGAAATAGCAGTCTCCCGCGGTTCTGCGGCTGAAGAGCTGAAGCTTAAGCCGGGAATGAAGGTAGAAATAAAATCTGCTGAAAGCAACTAGATTTTATTTTTTTCTTGTTTTTGCCGGTCTGTCTTCCTGTTTTTTTCACGAAGCTTTTTCCAGCTCCTTGTCAGGGGCTGATTGCTTGTCCGGCCAGACGTAGACAAAACGCTGGCGCCAGTTTTCCAGCCTCTCGATGTCTTTCTCTGTTAATTCTTTTCCTTCATGCAGCAACGGGCAACCATCCCTGGAGTATACGGTGCGAGCCAGCACCATCCCCGGTTGAAGCTCTCTAATCCTGCTCTGGATAGCGGATTGGACTTTTCCGTTAGCCATTGGATTTCAACCTCCTTGTAGTTCCGGGTTCAGTTAACTTAATAAGCAATTTCCATACCAGTATTTGCTACAATTTAAATTTAGATGGTTAAAAGTTACCTGCTGTTCCCTGAAATATTGCTGTACTGGCGATATGATTGAATGAAAAATATAGATTAACGGTATAAATAATTGATAAATGGATAAAATTTACCCGGCGGTGAGTAATAATTCGGAGGTTAGTTTGGTAGTAAAATAACTGTTTTTAGGATAGTATTATAATGGATACTCGGGTAATTTGTATTAAAACATTCGAGGTGGCGATGATGCGATTTTCAAAAAGAATATTATTTGGATTATTTATTTTTTTAATTTTTTTCGCCGGTAATAATATCGGTTTAAAGGCTGAGCAAAATCCGGGGGGGAACAGGCAGTCGCTGGAGAGGTTGGAAGTGGAGGGGACCGAGGTTTACAGGCGTTTTGGGAGCGGCGAAAAGATCAAACTGCGAGTTACCTACATGGGATTGACAGCGGGGTATATTGACATCAATACTGAGAAAACAACTTTTGAAAATCGTCCCGTGTATCGATTAAAAATGGAGGCGGAGACCAAGGGAACGGTGAGCTGGATGTACAGCGTCAAGGACACGTTAATTAGTTACATGGATATCCGGGGACTTTTTTCCTGGGGCTATGATTATCACAAAAACCACAACGGAGAAAAGGAAACGGAAAAGGTGCGCTACCAGCAGGATGAGGGATTTGTGGTCAGGAACGGTGAAAAAGGCGGGGGGATTCCTCTGTATACCCAGGATGTGCTTTCCGCTGTTTATTACCTGCGGGCCCGCAACATTGAAGTGGGGGAAGAATACACATTTCCCGTTCATGTTGATGATGATGTTTATACTTTAATACTTGAGGTGCGGAAACTGGAGCAAATTATAACGGACAGCGGCTGGCAGGAGGCTTTTAAAATAGTGCCCCGCCTGGAAAGTGAACAACGGGAAAAAGAATTGCAGGAGAAACTGAAAGATTCTTCCCGGGGAGTCAGGGTATGGATAAGTAACGATGAACGTCGAATACCCCTGCAAATCGCAATTCCTGCTCAGATTGGAAGCCTGTACGGTTACTTGAACAGTTATGAACCAGGAGAGAAGCTCGATTAGTAAAAAGTTTAAAATTTGTTTTTTGTTATTGCTGGTTTTGCCGGTTTTTACCGGTGGTTGTGCAGTATTATCTAAATCGCAGGAAAGGGAAATGGGCCGGGAAGAAGCAGCTAAATTAGAGGAAAAAGTGGGGATTTTTAAGTCCAAGCCTTACCGCAGTTATGTTCAGAACGTTGGCAATAGAATTGCGGTGTATTCGGATCGATCCGATCTGGAATATGAATTTGAAATCCTGGATACTTTCCTTGTTAACGCTCTTGCCCTGCCCGGGGGTTTTGTTTATATAACCCGGGGGTTGCTGAAAGAACTTGAAACTGAAGCAGAGCTGGCCGGCGTGCTGGCTCACGAGCTGGGCCATGTTAACGCCCGTCACGCTGAGAAAAGACGCCAGATTCGGATGGCTACACTGCTGGCCGGTCTGGCCGCCGCCCCGGCAACTGGAGGGCAGAGCCTGATTGGCGGATTTGTCGGCCAGGATATGATGGCGCGGGGTTACACGCGCGAGGCAGAATATGAGGCTGATGAACTTGGTTTTAAATATATGATTACCGCCGGTTATAAACCCCGGGGATTAATTGACAGTTTAAAACGGCTCCAGGAGATAAGCGGAGAAATCCCCGATTATCAGCTGTTGATCTTTCGAACTCATCCCTACCTGGTTGACCGGATGCGCCAGATTGATCTTCAGCAGCTTGAACACCGTTATGCGGCCGATACACAGCTTATAGAACGTAAAAGTCGTTATCATCGTTTCCGGCGCCGGTACCTTTTCCAGGAGGAAGAAAAATTATTTTTAGCCCGGGTGGAAAATTTTTTGAAGAAGTATGAAAATCTGAATG
>JBNJDC010000013.1:0-14753 GCA_051744565.1 bacterium | reverse complement strand
ATTATGAACGTTCGGAAATTGAATATCTTATTTTCTCATTCTCAACAGCCTCCAGCTGTCTCCGAGGAATACAGCCACTGGCGCACATCCTGTCCGCCACGGTTGTCAGTTCATCAGTATGCTGGTTAGCCAGTTTGCTAGTTAATTTCAAAATCAAATTCAACATCCTCACCCTCTTGGTGAGAAGGTGATGACATTGTTCTCTGGCGGTATTATGAATATTCCAAAGCCCAGGAGGGGCTTGAATTGGAATATACATTCCTCACAGCAGCCTGGAGGGCTGCGAGAATGAGCCAGAGAATTATGTTATCTCCTGATCAAACATAAGAATCGCTCAATTTAAGTTTAACATATTAAACCTAAGCTATGTTATTAAACAGACTTAATGCATATATTATTCCAAACTTATATTTTTAATCAACGAATTTGTGCGTCGTAGTTCTGCTGCAGGCGTCTTTTAACGTCCCGCTCCTTCTTTTTTCGACGTTTATCGTGTTTCTTTAAACCTTTCCCCAGGCCCAGCTGAGCCTTGGCCCAGCCCCGGTTGTTGAAATATATCTGGACGGGAATTAAGGAATAACCCTGGCGGGACAATTTACCAATAAGTTCCTTTATTTCCCGTTTCTTTAGCAATAGCTTCCGCGTGCGCTCGGGATTGTGCTGGCGATCGGATGGCGCATTACCGTAAGGTCCAATGTAAGCACCGATTAAAAAGAGCTCCTCACCGCGAACTATCACGTAGGAATCTTTCAGATGGGCCCGCCCTTCTCTCAGAGCTTTTACCTCGGTTCCTTCCAGCTGGAGACCGGCCTCGTAAAACTCCTCAAAATCATAATCATGAAAAGCTTTCCGATTTTTGGTTACCGTCTTACCCATCGGAATCACCGAAATGACTCTCTATAACTTCCAGTAGTTTAAAATCCAGCTCCCGACTGGGAATATCCACCCGGGTAATCTGCACCCGGACTCGATCACCAATATGCAGGGTCCGACCACTTCGTTCTCCAATCAAAGAATGATCCGCTTCGTTGTAAACGTAATAGTCATCCAGGCTGGAGACATGGATCAGGCCCTCCAGCGTATTTTCCAGCTGAGCAAAACAGCCAAAATTCATAACCGAAGTTATGTAGGCCTCCCGCTCTTCACCAACTTTATCACGCATGAATTCCAGCAACTTGACATTAACCGACTCACGTTCGGCCTCAGTGGCTAATTGTTCCTTCTCCGAAGTATGCGTGGCCAGCTCCGGAAGCTGCTGGTTGTATTTATCCTTCAGTTCCCCCGATATTTGGCCCTTCTGCAGTAGTTCCTTTAAAACGCGATGAACAACAAGATCGGGATACCTGCGAATCGGGGAAGTGAAATGAGCATAACATTTAGAAGCTAATCCAAAATGGCCCATATTTTCCGGTGAATAGCGGGCCTTCTGCAGGGTGCGAAGCATATTCCAGGCAATAATTTTTTCAGTCGCACTGCCCCGTGATTCCTCAAGGACAGCCTGAAAATCTACCGGTGTAACCTCTTTAGCCGGGGGCAGAGTATAACCAAGACCATTTAAAAATTCGGAAAATTCCTCAATATCTTCGGCCGGTGGTGGTTCATGGATACGATAAAGACAGGGAGCGTTTTCCGAAGTTAGAAACTCAGCCACCGCTTCATTGGCGCCAATCATAAATTCCTCAATCAGCTGGTGGGAACGAGTATGCTCCACGGGGATAATTTCTTCAATTTCCCCTTCCTGGAGCTCAAACCGAACCTCCGGCAGGTCAAAATCAAGACTTCCCCGATCCTGCCGCCGGGCCCGCATCCTCTGGGATACATCAATCATCGTATCAATTTTTTGGGCAATTTTATCCCCCGCGGCCAGGTCGCCGTCCTCCAGGTAATCGTCCACCTCGCCATAGGATAAGCAGGCATCAATATTAATTACACTTTCTGTAAATTCCGTATCAATCACCCGGCCGGCCGGATCAACAATCAGAAAAACCGAAACCGCGAGCCGGTCCTCGTCCTGCTGGAGGCTACCGATACCGTTGGAAAATTTCTTGGGGAACATGGGAATAACTTCTGCTGCCAGGTAGGTACTTGTCCCCCGCTCACGCGCCTCCTCATCCAGCACATCACCGGGTTGAACGTAGGAACTAACATCTGTAATATGAACTCCCACCCGGTAATTGCCCGTCCGGGTCGTGCCCACCGAAACCGCGTCATCCCTATCCTTGGCGTCAATTGGATCGATGGCCAGGACTGTAAGATCAGTCAAATCCTCCCGCTGTTGCTGTTGCGCCCGATCTACCGAATCGGGCAACTCTTCGGCTGCCTGTTCAACCTCGTCCGAAAATTCCTCATAAAGATCATATTTTTTCAGGATTACTTTTTCCTCAACCTTCGGATCCCCCGGCTTACCCAGGACATCAATAACCACCCCTTCAAGGGGATCGTAATTTTCAATTTCAACCTCCACAAGCTCACCGTTTTCAACCCGGGAGGAGTCGTAATGATCGGGGACCCGAACAGGCTCCCCCAGCCGGATAGAGTCCGGAATAACCACGGATTGTTCGGGAGTAATCCGGATGGTCCCAATTATTTTACTTACTCCTCGCTCAAGTATGTTCACAACCTGGCCAACGGGATTTTTACCCCGTTTAGACGATTTAAGTGTCACCAGGACATGATCACCGGTCATTGCTCCCTTTAACTGGCCGGGTGGAATAAATATATCCTCTTCCTTTTCTTTATCGGGGACAAGAAATCCGTAACCCCGTTCATGTCGCTCGATTTTGCCCTTTAACTTTTTAGCCATAATTTTTTCTCCCAGAATAAATAAGATTAGAATTTAAAATTATTATAACTATTTTTTACAGAATGACGATAGGGAAGGGGAGCCTAAAAGATCAAACAAGCAAACCTGCGAAAAACAAACGTTATGAGTTTCTAACTGCTACTATGTCGCCCCTCCAGGGCTTTGTTTCTATATCTTCCATTAATCCCGGGGCTTACGCCCCGGGCTGGTTATATGCCGCCCCGTTGGGGCTTTATTTATCTAATATTATTTCTTCAGCCCTATAATTCTTTTGATGCTATCTTTGGTTTTAACTTTCAAACATTTCAACTTTCTAACTTTCAACTTTCTAACTTTCAACTTTCTAACTTTCCAACTTTCTAACTACAGGCCTTAAGGTTTCAACTTTCTAACTTTCAACTTTTAGCTTTTAGCTGAATTCATGCCGGGGGCGGGAGTCGAACCCGCACGGGCGTTAGCCCACAGAGTCCTGAACCCTGCGCGTCTGCCAGTTCCGCCACCCCGGCGGAACGAACGCTATAGTGTATCTTTCAATTAGACCTTCAGTCAAGAAAACAAATTTTTTGCTACCAAAAAAATTTGCTATGTCGCCCTTTCAGGGCTTTGATCCCTTTAACCTTATACCCAGGGCTCACGCCCTGGGCTATGTATATTTCGCCCCGTTGGGGCTATATTTGTGGGCTGCAAATTGCTATATAATCACAATCCAGAGTATTCATAATTTCAGGCCTGAAAGGCCGGCATAACCTCAGCCCGGGGCGTAAGCCCCGGGTAAAAAGGTTTATATAATTTTTAGGCCTGCAGGGCCGACATAACAGGTCTTGCTATTTCGCCCCTTCAGGGCTTTGTTTCTTTATACATCTTATATTTTAGCCTATTATTTCCTCATCTGTTATTACTAAATCCACGGCTTTATCGTGGGGATCTGCGGGTATCTCTTCAACCACCTGGAACGAATAGGCAAGACCTATAGTTTTAAATTTTTCCGCCCTTCCCTCCAGGAACCTGTCGTAATATCCGCCGCCGTAGCCTATCCGGTGGCCTGTCCGGTCAAAAACAACTGCCGGCACAAGAACCAGGTCTAGATTTCTTGGTATATAACTGCTGCAATCTTTGGGATCCGGCTCCCGGATATCAAAATTTCCATAAACAAGTTCATCCTCCGGGTCCTTAACCAGGTAAAGGTCAAGTTTTTTCTCAGCCGTGTTAGTACGGGGAAAAACAATCTTTTTCTTTTCAACCAGCGATAAATCCAATAAATAGCGGGTATCCACCTCGTTATTAATGGGGTAATATAACATTACCGAACCGGCGTTTTTAAAAACTGGCATTTTTTGCAATTTATTACAAATTTTTTTGCTTATTTCCTTTCTCATTTCTGCGGTTAACTCATTTCGTCGTTTAAATTTTAATTCCCGCAGTTGATCTTTATCTCCATTTTTAGAAGCGCTCATAACCATCACCGCTGTTTGGCGAGATAATCCGTCCAGTCTGAAAAATCCCTCCGGGGCCACCTAATTTTTCAAACTTTCTAACTTTTCAACCTTTTAACTTTCCAACTGTTTTTATGTCGCCCCGCTGGGGCTTAACTTCTTTGGGCTCATCTATTCAAGGCCTGTGATTCTTTTGTGTTTTCTTCCGTTCAAACTTTCTAACTTTCTGACTTTTTAACCTTTCAACTTTCCAACTGTTTTTATGGCTTGTCTCATTAATTCCATGGTTAAACTGTAGTTTTTCCGGGCGGATTTGTCAAAAAAATTATAAAAAACGCCCGCCCTATGGAAGAGCGGGCGCGTGGAAGGGGGGAAGAAAGGGTCAATTATTTTTTTCTTTCTTATCAATTATGTTAACCATTTAAACTTAAATTATATTCCCTCTAAAATTTTATTTTCTTGATTAGTTTATAACAATTGTATGGTATAATTTCAGTGCCAGCTCATACTAAAAACTTTTGGAGCCACAAATGCTACTTGACGAATTAAGTCGGGATCCACTGGGATTTCCCTTTCTTAAGACCCTGCGCAACTATTCGTTCAAGAAGGCCGCCTCTGACCTTTATGCGGCGCTTGCGGTTTCCTTCCTGGCCACCCCCCAGGGAATGGCTTATGCGGTAATAGCCGGCGTGAATCCTATATTCGGCCTGTATGCGGCAATAATTGCAGCTATTAGCCGTTCAATCGCCGGTAATTCTAAAAATCACATCGCCGGACCTTCAGCCACCCTATCGGTTGTTGTAGCCGGGATTCTCTTCCAGGTAACCCAGCCGGGCTATTCCACGGTAACTACCCTCTTTTATCTAACTATTATGGTTGGAATAATCCAGATAATATTTGCCGTGTTAAAACTGGGGAAACTGGTTCAATTTGTTTCTTTATCGGCGATGAGCGGTTTTATCACGGGGAGCGCAATAGTTATTTTTGGTGATCAACTGCCCACCCTCCTGGGAATTGAAAAAACGACTTCCCCCTATTTTTTTGAACGACTGACAAATATAATAGCTCAGCTCTGGGTCATGGACCGTTTTTACTATTATCCTCTCCTGCTGGGCCTGGCCACAGTCGCCGTAATAGTATTAATTCGGCTTTTACCCGTAAAAATTCCGGCTATCTTGAGTAGTCTCTTGCTTTTTACTTTTCTCACTTATTTATTCCAGTGGCAGAATTTGCGGGGAATAGACGTTGTCGGCAGCTTGCCGGCGGGAATTCCCACCCTCGAATTAAGCATTCCCGTCCCCTCCTTTTTAGCCGAACTATTTGGGCCGGCCCTGGCGATTGCACTTCTGGCCAGCGTCCAGGGGCTGGCTATTGCTAAAAGTTTGGCAATTAAATCTTCCGAACCACTGAAAGAAAACCAGGAATTGCTGGGCCTGGGAGTTGCCAATTTATTCTGCGGCCTGGGCCGGGGGTTTCCGATTTCCGGATCTTTCACCAATTCTTTCTTGAACTATTCTGCCGGCGGTAAAACACCAATCTCGGGGATATTTATGGGAATAATTATGCTGCTGGTCATCTATTTTCTTTACCCTTTATTTGCCTTTATTCCCTATCCTGTTCTGGCCGGATTAATTGTTGTAGTGGCTGTAGATATAATTGACTGGGATCAAATCAAGGTTGTTGCCACCACTACTCGCCGCGACAGGATAGTTTTTACCGGAACCATGTTTTCAGTGCTAATGCTCACCCTGGACCAGGCTATCTACCTGGGAATGATTACATCGCTTGTGCTGCACGTGCGTAAAGCAGCCCAGCTGGATATGAAAGAACTAATAGTCACCGAGAACGGGGAATTAAAAGCGATTGACGATGCCGACGAGCGGATTCATCAAAAAATTGCGTTTATAGATGTAATCGGAGAAGCTTTCTTTGGCTCGGCTGATTTAATTAAATATCGTATTCAGAAGCTTACCAACCGCTCGCCCGAGCTTAAAGTGATTATTTTAAGGATGAAAAATGCAATGAACCTGGATATTACGGGAGCCCTGGCCCTGAAAGAAATAGCCAAAAATCTGCGGGAGGAGGGCCGGACACTAATGATCTGCGGGGCCACCCCTCATACCCAGGAAATTTTAGAGGAGTCAAACGCAGCCGACGTTATTGGCCGGGATAAAATTCTGGTTGCTCAAAAAAGCCTGCTTACCTCCACCCGGCAGGCAATTGATCGCGCCCAGGCTCACATTGACAACGTTATTAACGGCCAAAAGGAACGGCAGGAAGAATCACCTCCCCTGAAATACACCATGTCCGATGAAAAAGAAGAAAAAACTGCTGAAAAAGAAGAACCAATCAAGGAAGAAAAAACCGGCCACCATGAAAAATACGATGAAGAAGGATAGGAGCAGCGTAAAGGCGGTTGCGGGTTGTGAGTTGCGGGTTACGGGTTAAATTCTACCTGAGTTATTCGCGGTAGGGCATGAGGACGTAGCCTATACGTTCCATATAGCGCGGTTCATCCACGTCCCGGGTAAATTCTACTTTTATCTTCTGGTCGATGCCTTGCTCGCGCAAACGGTCAATTACTCGCCGGTAAGCCCGGGCCGGGTAATACTGCGATTTTTCCCAGTCTATGTTTATCCTGCCCATTTCATAGCTTCCCTGGCGGGGAACCACCCGCCGGCGCGTGGCCAGTTGAAAGCGGTAGGGCTGTTCAACTCCATAAACTTCCGAATAAGCAATTGCATAGGGTGAATCCAGCTCAAGGACAAGGACAACATCCCGCCCCCGATAAAACCAGCCGCCGGAATGTTCAAGCGGTCCAATTCTAAACCGGCCCTCGCTGTCAAGATAATCAGAACCCAGGCGGTTCATCTCATCCGTATCATAAACCTCGAAAAACCCCCCGCGCTGTTCATAAAGATGGACCCGGGCCCAGGACATATTATCTACCTGGCCGGTAACATGGTAAAACTGACCCTCGGATTCCCGTTCATAAGCCCCCGGAGCAGGTTGCGGCAGGTATTCACCCGCTGTAATATTTGCAATCAGTTCCGGCTCCTGCAGGGGCTTTTGGGGTGAAATATCGCCGGTATCAACAGCAGCTGTATCCGGTTGCAGATCAGGAATAGTTTTTATCCGCTCCAGCTTCGGTGACCGGGACCACTGCAGGTCAACCCGGGGCAATTTTTCCGGCGCACGCGGCACAACAATTACTTCACGGGCCCCGGCAGGTAAAACTGAAACCAGCAATAATAAAATAATAACCAACAGTTGGTGTGCGTATTTCACCGTCTAAAAAGCCTCCAGGTATTCACTTTCGGGATACTCACTTGACAATTTCTCGCGCAAACTTTCAGCTTCCTCCTCTTTCCCCCGGTTTCGCAACAAGTCCGCCAGATAAAAGATCAGTTCGTCCCGGTTCTCCCACTCGGGATAAAGATAAAGCTGTCGATACCAGATATTTTCCGCCTCTTCATAATTCTCCCGCTGGCGGGCCACTCTTCCTTTCCAGAACATTTTATCCGGCCGGAGGGGACTGTCCTCCTCCAGTTCTAATTTTTCAAGAACCTCGCCGGCCTGTTCAAAATTATCCCGGTGAAAATGAACCCGGCTGAGAAATATTAATTGCTCGTCTTCCAGGGACTCTATCCTGTCCAGGTGCTTTTTTGCCAGGCGATAGTTTTCAAAATTCAGCGCAGATTCAGCCAGCAAGCCATTAAGCCGAGCTTCAGTTATAAAAGTTGGACGGGCCTCAAAAACCTGCTTAAATTTATTGTATGCCTTTTCATAATTACCGGCCTGAAAATCAAGTTCCCCCAGCCTGAACCGGGCCCGGGACTTAAGATCCGGTGACTCTGCTTTTTCTAGCACCCGGCTATAATTTGCTCGCGCACCTTTCAAATCATTTTCCCGGCGGGCAATTTCAGCAAGAATAAAATTTATGCGGGGATGGTCGGGGGAAGTTTTGAACTTTGCCAGGTAGCGATCGCTCCATTTTTTTACATCTTCCAGCCGGCGTTGATTATAATAATAATTTATCAACCGGTAGACAGCCCCGGCCACCCGGGGATGTTCGGGCAGCTCTTGTAGTTGCAGCTCCAGGAATTCGCTGGCTCGCTCAGGCGTTTCCTGCTGGAGATCGATTTCAATTATGCCAGCCACCGCGAGGCCAATCTGTCCCGGGTCCTCCGTGTTTTCCATTATTTCTTCATAAAGTTTTCGAGCCCGATCATAATTTTTTTGATTCTTTTCAGCCCGGGCCCATTCCTGGAGCATAAGCAGGCGCAGATCATCCGGGCTTTGCTCAATAATTCCCCTGATGTTTTCTTCATCATTTCTTTCTTCGGCGTTCAACCGGGAAAGCTCAGCTCTAAATCCCATGCGGAGAGCCGGACGGACAAAACGTGACTCGGGATATTTTTGCGCCAGTTCTTCAAAATAGGCAAGCGCCCTGTCAACCTGGCCGGACTCCAGGGCAGCTTCGCCGGCAAAATATCTAAATTCCTCCGGAAATTCAGCCACCAACTCATCCTCGGCCGAACGCAAAACTGACCAGCCCAGGTCCGGTTTACCCATCTCCACTGCCGCCCGGCCCAGGCTTAACTTCACGGGCGAACGCAGTCTCTTCGGCAAATCCTGTTCATGCAACTGGAGCAGTAGATCGTAAGCTTTCTCCAGTTTCCCCCCTTCGTAATAGGTCTGGGCCAGTTCATACCGTAATTTTACGGTTGAATCATCAGAAACCGCATGATCCAGGGCCCGGCGGTAGTTGTGTTCGGCCTCTTCATATTTACCAAGCTCCAGCGCAGTTCGGCCCCGGACCTGGTAAATATCCTCCAGGCGGATGGGGCCGGCCGCCCGCACCGAATTAAAAATATCATAAGCCTGGCGGATCATATCAACTTCCAGGTAGCTCCACCCCAGCCAGTAACGGGTTTCGTTGCGAAAGGCGGGATCCTGCGCCACCTCGGTCGCCCGCCGGTAAAACTCTATGGCATCAGAAGGTTGATTTTTTTCGAGCAGTATATCCGCCTTTAAACGAAAAGCGCGGGCGTTTAACTCCGTTTCTCCCTGCCACTGGATTTCATTCAGCAAATTTAAAGCTTCTGATTTTTTATTCTGTTCATTTAACAGCCAGGCCAGGTTAAAATACGCTTCTTCCCGGTAGTCAGGGGATTGAAGTAAATCGCGATATAAATCCTCCGCAAGCTGCAAGTCCCCCTCCTGGAGCGCCGCTTCCCCGTAAAGCAATAAAAAACCGGGCGGTTGCCACTTCGAAGGAACTGAAGTACCAAAATCAACCAGTTGCTCCATCTCATCCGCTTCAAATAGTTTTCG
Organism: bacterium; assembly: GCA_051744565.1. Classification (GTDB taxonomy): domain Bacteria; phylum T1Sed10-126; class T1Sed10-126; order T1Sed10-126; family T1Sed10-126; genus CAZKRS01. Next base: position 5,180 of record JBNJDC010000013.1, on the reverse strand, counting down.
ACCGCCGGCAAGAACCAGGTTTTTCCGGGTAACTTCCGGCAGCCCGCGCATTTGCTTGAATATAGAGGCCGACCAGCTCCCGGAATTTAACTTCTCCTGCAGTTGGACAAGAGTCGTCTCCCGATCATAATGCTTAACAAAATCAGCAGCAGTGGGAGTAAGACTCCCCGGCGGTAAAGCAGAAAGCTGGGAGGCAAGTTCACTTTTTTCTTCCCGATTAACCCGCCAGCGAATCAAGTAATCCTGCAGTTCAGGTACTTCCTGCAGCATTCGTTCGGTAATCTCTTTCATTATTTCTTCCTGGCGGTCCAATTTCTCAGCCAGATAAGCAATCCGGGGCAGGACTCTCTCCGGTTGAAAATCGGGGGCGCGGCGGCGCAGCTTATTAAAAATCTCGTATGCCTTTTCAGTCCGCCCCAGGTGGCGGTGAGCTTCTCCCGTCCAGAAAAGTGCATGGGGAACCCTCTCGTGGTCGGGAAATTGATCGACGAAATCTTCAAAACCCTGGATAGCCACCCGGTAATTGCCGTCATTATAAGCACGAACTGGAAACCGAAAGGCCGATTCCGAACTTTCAGCCCGAACTGCAAAAGCTGCCAGGGCCCAAACTACCAGGAAAATAATTAACAATTTTTTTATTAGTTTCTTCATCTAATTCTCCTCCACGCGAGGTTATCGAAATATCGTATTGTCATGGATTAAGTCCCTTTTGTTGTGTAAAATTGGCTCTTGTTCGGAATTTAAGCCTTTTGCAAAACACAAAGTTTCGCCTGCAAAAGGCTTGCCGCGGATCCAGCACTCAATCGGGGAGTTGCAGAAAATATTCCAAGCACACCGGACAATGCCCGATTGAGTGCTGGAAAGAATAAACACAAGAGTCTTTTTACATAATTTTTCGGCCCTAATCCTGTCCTGTTTACTCCGCCGGTATTTCAATTTCAATCTCCACCTTATCCTCGCCAGCACCTTCATTGTAGGCCCACTTTTTTATCCAGTCGACAAGTCCACCGTCCAGTTTACTGCTTCCGGTTGATTCTGAAATTTCAACTTCTGTAACCTCTCCCGCCGAATTCACAGTTAATGTAAATTGCGCCTGGACCTCCCGGGAGGGTAAAAGATCACGCAGTTCAACATAAGGGAAAGAGGGCCGGCGCAAAAGCTGTCTTTCTTCTCCGGTTGCAGGTTTTTCTTCCCCGGGAGCCAGCAAATCTTCCGTATTCTCCGGCTCTACCGGCTGAGGGACTTCCGGCCGCCGGGGGTTATCCACTTTCTGAACCGGTTTTTCTTCCACCCTGTTTCCCGGGGCGGGCTTGCTGGATTCCGGCGGAGTAAACTCCTTCCTTTCCAGTTGGGGCCGCGGCGGCTTTGCTTCCACTTCAATCCTCCGGGGAGTCGGGGGAGCCGGAGCCCAGCGAAAAAAATCAGGCAGGCGGGCCAATCCGGCCACCCGATTTTCAAAACGAGCCGGCATAAATTCACCGGGAGATAACCAGTCGGGTAAATATTCTTGCTGTTGCCCTGACAGTGGCTGACGAACCCGGATTTTAACGGGGAGGATTTCTTTCTTTTCCTGATGGATTTCCGGGAAATTTATGAAGGAAAAAACAATCAGGATAATAAAATGAACCAGCAGAGAAATACCGAGGTAAAAGCTAAATCCATGTTTTACCGCTCGCCGGGTTTTTTTCAACCTTACCTGTTCCCCCGCAATGTTACTTCAAAACCAAAATTATCAATCCCCGCCCGGCGGGCCTTTTCAACAAGTTCAATTAACGTCTGGTATCGTACTCTTCTATCCGCTGAAATTAAAAGCACAGCAGGGCCCTGTACATTCCCCACGACTTTTTGCAAAGTTTCGCTAACCTCATCCGCGGGGATCTGCCGGTCCTGGAGACGAAAACTACCGTCAGCAGTAATAAAAAGACGTAACTCCGTCTGGACCTGGCGGTCAGCAGCCCCTGTTTCAGGTAAATCAACATCAATTTGCCGGGGCACGCTGCTGTAGGTTGCAGTAACCAGGAAAAATATTAAAACCAGCAATACAATATCCACCAGGGGAGTAATCTGGGGGAAAAAGCTTTCTTCTTCCGGCAGGCGAAAAACTTTCATCAGCCCGGCTCCTCCCCGCTTTCTGTTTCCTCACTATCCAGCAAAGTATCAACTGAAATCTTCTTTTCCTGTTCTTGCCCCTCCGTATTTTCCCTGGTAATCTCTTCTGATTTTTCGTCAGTCACCAGGCTTTCCGGGTAATGAAAAGCTTTCATTACCTCATGGGAAAACTCCTCCAGCTCGGCTGCGTAGCGATTAACCCGGTCCTTAAGCAAACTATGAACAACCAGCATCGGAATGCCAACGGATAAACCAACAGCGGTGGTAACCAGCGCCTGACTGATCCCCTGGCCAACCACAAGTGGATTTGCCTGGGCTCCCAGGGAAACTTCCCCCATTGCCCGGATCATCCCGACCACCGTCCCCAGCAGTCCAAGCAGGGGAGAAATACTGGCCAGTATTCCCAGCAGCCGGATTCTTTTGCTCATTTTCCTGATATGCATGCTGGCAACCGCTGCCATCTCGGAGAGCATATCATCCTTGGGCAGCTCCTCAACAAGCTGAGCAGAATTTACAATATCAACCATCGGACCCGGAGACTCTCTTTTTGCCCCCGCCAGTTGTTCGCTATTATTCTTCTTAATTGCCAGCAGTAAATCAACCGCGTCACTTTCACTGAATACATTGCTTTTACGGAGGCGAATTACCTTCTCGATAATTATTGCCAGGCCCACCACCGAGGCCAGGCCAAGTAAATAAACAATAATTCCACCCTGGCCGGCAAGTGACTGCCAGCCCTCAAGGCTGTATTCAAGAATCCACATCATAAAGCCACCTCTGTTAGAAATAATTAGTTCACATTAGTTGCAAATTTTAAATTTCAAGTTTAAAGTTTTAAGTTCAATGTTTCAAGTTAATGAATCAAAATCAACTCCTGGATCGCATGATCAAGTCATGCAATGACCAAGAAATGGTAAAGATAATTTATACAAAACACCCTAACGTCAATGATAGAGCTTATAAAGTTAAATTGTTTGAAACAGTTCAATTTTATAATTTAAAATCGTAATGTTCCCCCGGCGCGGGTAATTGTCTCCTCGCCGGTATCCACCAGGCCCAGGTTCCAGCGCAGGCCGGGTAGATTGAGCTCCACCCCGCCCGTATAGCCTTCGGGGGCATCATTTTTGTCTCCATACAGGGAATGGTAGCCGGCTGAGATGCGAAACGATTCACTGATCAGCAGGCGAAGGCCCCCGGCCATTCCAACATCCTCCCGTTCAAAATCTTCTCTTTCTTCCGTATCAATATAAATCATATCTCCCGTAAGCCCAATCCGATCCTCAAACATGTATATTGCCGCCCCCGCCCGGTATTCCGGGGGAAGCTTATTATATTTATCGTCGATCTTTAACGTACCATTTAAATTTTTCCCGGTCACCCCCAGCCAGAACCCGGAATTCAAGCGGAGGAGAAGGCCCAGGTCAGCCAGCGGTTCAGTTTCTCGTTCCTTAAATCCCATTTTACTGCTCATCATTCCCAGCGAAGCGCCCAGCGCCAGCCGATCAGCCAAAAGAAAACTGTAAGTAAAACTCCCCTTGAACTCATTCCCCTGGGGACGATAAAGTTCATCTTCTTCCAGGGGTTCAAGCTCCCCGTAATCGAGCCAGCTAAACTGAAACGCATAGGCATGAGGTCCGGCCATCGGCACGGCTATCCCCGAATTGAACAAATCCCAGTTCTCGCCCCAGCGCTGATATTCTATAGAAAACTGGTGGGTCTGAATTCGACTGAGGGCGGCGGGATTGGTCAATCCTCCGTGAACACCGCGGGCATCGGCAGCATAGGCCATCCCCACGCCCTGGTTAAACACCGGCACGTTCCAGCGGGATAGATTGTCAGCATAGGCATCCTCGCGGGTTGTCTGAGCAGCCGAAGATTTCCCGGCGGACACCGTTATAAAGAGAAGAACTAAAAAAACATATAATAGACGCCCCCTGGTTTTATTTGCCGTTACCGTCATCATCTTTCCCCGGCCTCCATAAACTTACGGGCTTTTTCAAATTCGCCAAGTTCATAATAAGCTGTCCCTATCCGCCGGTATATGCGCGGCTGTTCCTGCACTCGCAGACTCCGCTGCCACAGTTCAATCGCTTTTTGATAATTTCCTTCGCCAAAATACTGTTCAGCCCGGTGATTTAGCTCCCGGTAGTTATCCCCGGGATCGACCTGTTTTTGGGGCAATTCGTCGGCCCGGGGTTCGGCTATACCCAGCAGATAACTACGGGCTTTCTCCAGCTCACCCAGCTGGTAATAGGCCATCCCCAGTCGCCGGTAAATTTCGGATTGGTCGGGATCAGCAGCCAGGCTGTTCTCCCAGAGCTGAGCAGCCCGGCGATACTCACCGGCGGAAAAATAAAGCCGGGCCTCCCGATTCCACCGTTCAACCAGCGGATGGCGGAATGTTATCTCCAGGTTGGAAATAACCTCCTGCAAATCCAGCTCCAGCAGGTCAGGTTTCGCTTCTTTTTCCCCGAGAGGATAGGGGTGATCCCGGGGCGTGGGCTCGGGCCGGGCACCAAACCGGAAGGAAAGGGTAAAACGGTGCTGATTGTCAAACTGCTCCCGTCGACTGAGACTGTAATCAAGTTCCATGCTGCCAAAATTAATTCCCATCCCCCCGTGCAATTTGCCATCCTCGGAAAAATCCTGGGGAGTGGCATAGCCCAGGCGAAAATCAAAATAATCGTTAAATTCAAATTCTGCCCCGAAGGCAGTGGAAGTAATATTTTCAGGTTGCAGATAAATAATATCATTGGTAACGGTAAGCCGGCGGTTTAAGGGATAAAAATCATAGGCCCAGCCCGCCCGAATCGTCCGGGGCAGGGGATCTCCCACCTCGATAAAGGTGATATCGGGACCCAGGTTCTGAATTACCGCTCCCAGCCGGAGGGGAGTTCGGGGGGATTTATAATGCAGGCCCAAATCCACTGCATAGCTGCGGGCATTATAATCGGACAACTGCTCCCGGATAAACTTTAATCCCCCGCCCCAGGCAAGCCCCGTCTGGGAACCATAAGCATAATACCCGCCCATGGAACCGCTGTAATTGGTGAATTCTTCCCCGTCGGAGA
>JBNJDC010000012.1:0-15069 GCA_051744565.1 bacterium | reverse complement strand
CACAACACTTCTGGAGACCTATGAGAAAAAAATGGCTCAGACGGCCGTATATATTTATCAGCAGCGCGAAAAATTACTGGCGGAACTTCAGGACTGGTTGGTAGATCACCTGCGGGAGCTGGCCGGAGACGTCCTGGATAATATAAAAGTTAAATATAAACCGGGTGTGGATAAAATAAAAGAGATGGAAAAGAGTTTAAAAAAAGAGCGTTCCCGGGCCCTAAAACGGGGTTACACCACTATTGGCATTCAACGCGATGACTGGCAAATTCAGAAGGGGGACGAGCACTCCCTGCGAAATACCGGTGCCCGGGGTGAATTGCGGGTAACCCTGATTGCTCTAAAATACGCGGCGGCAGAAGTAATAAACGACCGGTCAAAATTCAAGCCGGTGTTACTTTTTGATGACCTGCTTTCCGAGCTGGACAAAAATCGCCAGCGCCGCGTGATTGATTACAGTCTTAAAAGTAATTACCAGGTTATTTTTACAGGCACCAGGGAGCCGGAAAAATTTAAATTTCCCCGGCCCGAATGTGTAGTGTCCGTGGAGGAGTGAACGATATACCGTGGAAAAGATAGGCAGCATAATTAAAGAAGTTCTGAAAAATGAAAACCTCCAGGAACCTTTTGTTCGCGCCTCATTGAAAGAAAAATGGGAGGAAATAGCGGGTAATCTCATGGCTTCCCATCTCCGGGTGGTTTCCTATAAAAACAAGCGGCTCGTCCTGGTTGCCGAGGACCCGGGCTGGAGCCACCAGGCGGAACTGATGAAGGAAGATTTGAAGGAAAAAATAAATAATTTTTATGAAACACCGGTCGTTAAAAATATAAGAATAAAAAATTAATTTCCTCCTCCTTTTTACTTATATTTACGCCTCTTTTTTCTGTTCAAACTCGCGCGCATATGCTAATATATGGGACGGAATGAAAGGGAAAAATTTTGAATTTAAATATATTATTTTTTATGGGTAACCAGGAGGAATTATATAGTCTATGAGTTCTTCGGAAGATTACGCCTCCGGGAAAATACAGGTGCTGGAAGGGCTGGAAGCGGTCCAGAAAAGACCGGGAATGTACATCGGGAGCACCGACCACCGCGGATTGCATCACCTGGTGTTTGAAGTTGTGGACAACAGTATAGACGAAGCGCTGGCCGGGTTCTGTTCGGAGATAGAGGTAACCATCCACGAGGACCATTCGGTAACCGTAAGTGACAACGGTCGGGGAATACCGGTGGGCGAACATCCCAAGTATGATGTTTCCGGGGTGGAAGTGGTAATGACCAGGCTTCACGCCGGGGGAAAGTTTGATTCCAGTTCCTATGAGATAAGCGGCGGCCTGCACGGGGTGGGAGTTTCCGTGGTAAATGCCCTCTCCGAATGGCTGGAAATAACCGTTGAACGGGAAAATGTCCGTTATGAACAGCGATTTGAGAAGGGGAAACCCGTCGGACCGCTTCAGGAGGTGGGAGAAGCCGAGGACAGGGGAACTACAATTCATTTTAAGCCCGATCCCGATATATTTGAGACAGACAGGTTTAAGTCGGAACCGCTGTTAAAAAAGATGCGCGAGCTTGCCTATCTGAACAAGGGTTTATTTATCAAATATATTCATGAGGCCGAGGATATTAAGGAGACATTCCATTACCACGACGGCATCCAGGCTTTTGCCCGCTATTTAAACCGTAAATACGAACCCCTGCATGATGAAGTAATATATTTCACCGATGAAGTTGACGGGGTAAAAGTTCAGCTGGCCCTCCAGTACGCCCAGGATGCTTACACGGAAAGAATATTTGCTTTTGCCAACAATATTAATACCCATGAAGGGGGGACCCATGTTACCGGCTTTAAAACCGCAATTACCCGGGTGGTCAACAGTTATGCCGAAGAAAATGGCTTGCTGGACGGGGAAAACCTGAAGGGGGAGGATATCCGGGAAGGTTTGACGGTAATTCTCAGTGTCCTGGTGCCCGAACCCCAGTTCGAGGGGCAGACAAAGACGAAACTGGGCAACAGTGAAGTGCGGGGAATAGTGGAGACGGTAGTTAATAAACACTTGACCACCTACCTGCAGGAACACCCTTCCATGGCTAAAACTATCATAGAACGAGTTAAAGCGGCCGCTCAGGCGAGAAAAGCTGCCCAGAAGGCCAAACAACTTACCCGGCGTAAATCGGTCCTGCAGTCCTCCTCCCTGCCCGGTAAGCTGGCTGATTGTTCCAGCCGGGACCCGGAGAAGAGTGAGCTATTTGTTGTCGAGGGAGATTCAGCCGGTGGTTCGGCCAAACAGGGCCGGGACCGTGAGTTCCAGGCTATTTTGCCCCTGCGGGGAAAAATATTAAACGTGGAGAAGGCCCGTATTGACCGGGTGCTTGACAACAAAGAAATTAGAGCCCTGATTACCGCCCTGGGCACGGGAGTTGGTGAGGAGGATTTTGACCTTGATCAGCTGCGTTACGGTAAAATAATAATTATGACTGACGCCGACGTTGACGGCGCCCACATTCGGACGCTTCTGATGACTCTTTTCTTCCGTTATATGCGGGAAATAATTGAGGCCGGTCACCTGTACATAGCCCAGCCGCCCCTTTACCAGGTATCATACAACGGAAAAAAAGAATACGTTTACCGGGAACAGAACCTGCCTCCGGTCCTGGAAGAATTTGACGGCAAAGCTTCTGTTCAGCGCTACAAGGGTCTTGGTGAGATGAATCCCGATCAACTTCTGCGCACGACCATGGATCCGGAAAACAGGACCCTGCTCCAGGTCCAGGTGGAAGACGCGGTGGAGGCCGACGAGCTTTTTACCACCCTGATGGGGGATGACGTCAGTCCCCGCCGGCAGTTTATTGAAGAGCACGCGGATGAAGTCCAGAACCTGGACGTGTAATCCGCAGTTTATTTTTGGTTTACCAACTTGAAACTTTGAACTTTGAACTTGAAACTTAGAACTTAAAGATTAATTAAAAAGAAAGTGGATGAGGTGTTGTAGGTGAGTTCAGAGGTAGTAAATCCCACCCGGGTCGATGAGGATATTGAGACGGCTTTTGTCGAGGATGAAATCAAGGAATCATACATAGATTATGCGATGAGCGTAATCGTGGGCCGGGCTCTGCCTGATGCCCGGGATGGTTTAAAACCTGTCCACCGGCGAATTCTTTACGCCATGGATGAGCTGGGGCTCTATTATAATCGCCCCCATAAAAAAAGTGCCCGTATTGTCGGGGAGGTTCTTGGTAAATTTCATCCCCACGGGGACACGGCTGTATATGATGCCCAGGTGCGAATGGCCCAGGATTTTTCCCTTCGCTATCCTTTTGTGGACGGCCAGGGAAATTTTGGCAGCATTGACGGTGATAATCCGGCCGCCATGCGTTACACGGAGGCCCGGCTGGCTAAGTTAAGCCGGGAGATGTTAAGAGATATTGATGAGGATACGGTTGATTTCCGACCAAATTTTGATGATTCCCTGGAGGAACCCGAGGTTCTGCCGGCTCGCCTGCCCAACTTGCTGATCAACGGTTCTTCCGGAATTGCGGTGGGGATGTCCACAAATGTTCCTCCCCATCAGCTCGGAGAAGTAATTGACGCCGTAATCCACCGGATAGATAATCCCGACTGTTCAATTGATGACCTTATGAAATTTATACCCGGCCCCGATTTCCCTACCGGCGGGATTATCTGTTCCAGTGAAGGAATAGAGGATATGTATAAAACCGGCCGGGGTAAAATTATTATCCGGGGAAAACTGGAGATTGAAGAAAACGAAGGGCAGAAGGCCGACCGGATCATTATTACTGAGATCCCCTACATGGTTAACAAAGCAAAAATGATCGAGAAGATTGCCAAGCACGTTAAGAACGAAAATATTGAAGGAATTAAAGATATCCGGGATGAATCGGATCGCCGCGGTTTGCGGGTGGTTGTTGAGCTTACCCGTTCGGCGAGTGCCCGGGTTGTTGAGAACCAGCTCTACAAATACACCCGGCTGGAACGGACGTTCGGCGCCCAGATGCTTGCCCTGGTTGACAATGAGCCGGAGGTAATGGATTTAGCGGAAATCATTGATGTTTACGTCGACCACCGGTTCACGGTAATTCGCCGGCGGACCCAGTACAGGCTCCAGAAGGCCCGGGATCGGGCTCACCTGCTCGAGGGTTATCGGATTGCTATTGCCAATATAGACGAAGTGGTGGAAATTATTAAAAAGGCGGATGATCCCGATGCCGCCCGGGAAACACTGCTGGAACGTTTTGAAATTACACCCCGCCAGGCCAAGGCTATCCTCCAGATGCGCCTGCAGCGGTTGACCTCCATGGAAGCCGAAAAGATAGAAAAAGAATACAACCAGCTCCAGGAGGATATTGCTTATTATGAATCGGTCCTGGAAAGCGATGGGAAAGTTCGAGAAATAATCAAGGATGAACTGCAGGAAATAAAAGACGAATACAACGACGAGCGCCTGACCAGTTTCAGCGATCGGCCCCTGGATGTTTCCCGGGAAGATTTAATTGAGGATGAACCTTCGATAATCACTCTCTCCGCCGAGGGATATATAAAACGGACTGATCCGGATAAATTTCGCGTTCAACACCGGGGAGGCCGGGGGATTTATGGCGCCGATCCCAAGGAAGGCGATCATATAAGCCAGGTCTTCTCCGCCTTTACCCACGATTACATGCTGGTGTTTACCTCCCGGGGACAGTGTTACTGGCTCAAAGGATATGACATTCCCGAAGGGGGCCGGCGGACCCGGGGAACACCGATTATTAATTTAATTGACGTTGAGCAGGACGAACGGGTGCGGGCAATGATCCCTCTCCGGGAGTTAAACGAAGGCCATCTTTTGATGGCCACCCGGCAGGGCAGGATTAAAAAGACGGACCTTGAGGCCTTCAGTCGGCCCCGGTCCGGCGGTATTATTGCCGCCGACCTGCCGGAGGACGACGAGCTGGTTAGGGTCTGCAAGACTTCCGGCGGCGATGATTTATTAATGGCCACCCGCGGGGGGTATGCGATTAGATTTGACGAGGACGAAGTTCGGGCCATGGGTCGGGATACCCGGGGCGTGAAGGGTATTGACCTGCGGGAGGGCGATGAAGTTTGCGGCCTGGCCGTGGTGGACGACGACAAGGACCTGCTGACGGTTTGCGAGCAGGGATACGGCAAGAGAACTTCCTTCTCCGAATATCGAGCCCAGACCCGGGGCGGTAAAGGACTGGTCAACATTAAAAAATTATCCCGAAACGGTGAAGTTGTGGGGGTAATGGAAGTTGCGGAAGACGATGAAGTTATTCTAATCTCCGACCGGGGGATTGTCGTTAGAATTCCCGCTTCCGAAATTAATTGTTACCGGCGCAGCGCCGGGGGAGTCCAGGTCATGGGAGTGCGGGAAGGCCAGCGAATAACGGATATGACTGTTGCTGTGAAAAAATAAAAATTTTTAATTGACGGATTAAATTTATACCAGTGATAGACAAAGTATCATTTCCTCCGTAGGTGTTGCTATATAATATTTTTTGGGAATTGCTTGAGCCTTATTTATTCAGAGGGGGCAGGTTAATTGAAGGCCCGTTTTGTCAATCCTTTTGTTAATGCTGCGGTTTATACATTTCACCAGAGTCTACCGGATATAGAGATTGAACGTGGTTCACCTTTACTGGTGGCTGCTCTTCCCAGTCAGACAGGGATTACTGCTAAGTTACAGTTTTTTGGTGAACTTGATGGTTATGTAATATATTTTATGGAAACTCCTACCTGCCTTGATATAGTAAGTGATCTCAATGAAACACAAATTAGTGAAATTAATGATTTGGCCCGTTCAACAGTAGGTGAACTGGCAAATATTATTACCGGTCAGTCTGCAATTCGGCTGGAAGCCAAAAATTGCCAGGTAGATATTTCTACGCCCTGCCTGCATGTGGGTTCTCCGGAAGATTGCTGGGAAATTGAGGAAAACAAAATACTTCATCTTCCGCTCCACACCGGATATGGTGATATTAACATTCACCTGGCATTTACCTGAAGAATGGATAGATTAAGTTAATATGTGTGGCCGATACAGTTTGTTTTGTTCTCCCGGCCAGTTAAAAACTGAATTTAACCTGACCGGGTTGCCGGATTTTCAAAAAATGTATAACATGCCTCCCGGCGAAAAATGTCCTGTAGTTGGTGAAAACCCGACTACCGGCGAGCGCAGTGCCCCGCTTCTGGAGTGGGGGATCAAAGCTTCCTGGCAGGACAATTCAAACTCCATTATCAATGCCCGCCGGGAAACCCTGGCTGAAAAACCAATTTTCCAAAAACTTCTTTCCCACCGCCGCTGTCTGGTTCCGGCCAGTGGTTTTTACGAGTGGAAGGAAAATGACGGTAATAAACAGCCTTACTGGCTGTATCCAAAAGGAAAGGAAGTTGTCGGATTTGCCGGATTGTGGCGGGAGGATTCCTTTGTAATTATTACCGGTCCGGCGGCCGGCGAACTAAAAACTATTCACGACAGAATGCCGGTGGTGGTTGGTGAAAATAGGTACAAAGACTGGCTGGATCCGGAAAATAATGATTTGAGTTCTCTTGAGAAAATTTTAGACGAGGAGAACAGGACGGAAATCAAAAACCACCCGGTAACAAAAAAGGTTAATAACCCGGGATATGATTGCCCGGAAGCTGTTAAGCCCCGGGATTGACAGGTTATTACCCCTGCAGTTTTTCGCTGATGGCCGGGGGTATTTGTTCACTGCCGGCGGCTATTTTATTGTTTTCTGCAATTATATCCTGGAGAAGATTTTCCTCTGCGTTTGCAGGGCTATCCTGAACTGCTTGAGCAGCTTCTTCGGCGGATTCAGAATCATTTTGGGCGGCCATCCGGTTAGCAACTGCTGAATTTTCCTCGTCTTTTTCATCGCTATTTTCGGGCTTGTTTAATTTTTCCAGCTCAGCCATAAACATGTCGTGAACCTGGTTAAAAAGTTTTTCCAGCCCCCCGGAAAGCGAGCCCCCCAGTTCTTTTTGAGCTTCGCCAAAACCTTCTTCCGCCGCACTGGCAATTTCATCAACAAATTTCTGCATGTTTTCTTCCGTATTTTCTCCATCCGCTTGTTCCAGGAAACCATCCATAAAGCGCTGGGCAAAATCCATAAGTCTGTTTGCGGTCTCCTGGGGAGTGTACTTGTTTTCCCCTGATGATTCTGACTGTTCCTGGGCCGGGATATCTTCAAAACGCGACTCTATGGAGAGACGGACATTAGTTTCCATTACCATCTGGGCAGTTTTATCATGAACGCCCATATCCATGTTCTGGGATATATCCAGTTTGACTCCCGTGTAGTTGTTACCGGATTGTAGTTCCGAGCTTGCTGACAGCTGGCGACTGGCAGAAAAATGTTGTTCTGAATTTTTATCACTTTTTGCCGGTTTGTCTGCGGCTTTACTAGTGGAGTTTTCTTTACTTGTTTTTTCATTGTTATTTTTCTCATTGCTTGGTTCTTCAGTTGAATTTGCCTTTTCAATTTCAGGCGAGCCGGCGGGAGGCTTTGCAGCGCCGGACTGGTTCGAAAGGGCGTTCATTGATGAAAACATAATACCACTCCACTGGTTAATAATATATTTTTTGTTAACTATATGATATTTATCGGCTTTTATTTATTTGTAGTTTAGTGTTAATATTGAAGCAGAGGGAGAGGACGGGCGGTATATATTAAAAAAAAGATAACGGCCACTCCGGACTCCGGTGGGAAACCGGGAGTAACATTTTATATTTGACTAATAAAAACATTAGTTTGATTTGAATAATATTTTTTCTGAGATTAATTATTTTTATCGGGAGTTGATACTGATGCGGAAAATATTTAAGGTTTTGCTGGTTGTTGTTGCCGGTATATCCCTGGTCGGCTGTGCTTCCATGCAGCAGCCCGACCGTGTTGATGAACAACAGCGCCAGCAGGAGCGGGAAGCTGAAATTGAAGAGGAAGTCCAGCGCCGCCTCCAGGAGCAAGAGCAGCAGATAAGGGCAGAGGTGAAGGAGGAAGTAAAAAAAGAAATGGAGGCCGAAGAGGAGGAAGAAGCTGAAGCGCAAACTCAGGATGAAATTGTAACCGAAGCCGGTGATATTGATCACGTGGACGCTCGCGCTGCGGGGAACAATGTGATAATTACTCTTAAAGAGCAGATACTTTTTGACACTCTTCGAGCTGACATCAAGAAGTCAGCCCGGCCGGTCCTGGATGAGATAGCAAAACTGCTGCGCGATTATCCGGAACGGATGGTAATAGTTGCCGGCCACACCGACACGATGCCCGTGCGCACCACCCGGTTTCCCTCCAACTGGGATCTGTCCGCCCAGCGGGCTGTAAATACTGTCAAATACATCTCAAAACTGGAAGGGCTGGATACCTCCCGGCTGGTGGCGGCTGGTTTTGGTGAATATCACCCGATAGTTGCCAATGATTCGCCGGAGAACAGGCGCTTAAACCGGCGGGTGGAATTTATACTTCTCCCCCCCGACCTGCAGCAAAGGGAAATTGAAGTGCCGGTGAAGTAAAAGCAAGTTGCGAGTTGCGGGTTACGAGTTACGGGTTGTGCGGAGGGCTAGGAGTGTCCGGTAGCTGATTTTAGATGCCTGGTTTTAAGCCTGTTATTCTGGCTTGAGAGTAGTAATTCCAGGGATAAAAACTCATCATTGCCGGACTTAGTGGTGTAATTAATTTGGAGTTTGATTTAGTTCTTGTGAATTTACTTTTACACCTGGCTCTTTCAAACTTTCACACTAACAACCGGCAATCCATTTTTGTTTTTGAATCTTAAACTTTGAACTTGAAACCTTAAACTTGAAACTTTGAACTTGAAACTTTGAACTTGAAACTGTCCGAACTTGTCTCTGCGAATAAGAGCCAGGGGATTATGTTAGCTCCTGTTCAGGCGGAAAAATAGCGCAATTTAACTGTCAGTAACGCCAAAATGATCTGCAGTTTTGCGGAGGATATTTGTTACCGGTTTTTCCAGGCGGAAGCCCAGGTAGGCGCCGCAGAAACCAACCAGCCAGCCGGCAAGAATGTCGCCCGGGTAGTGCAGACCGACGATAACTCTACCGCTGCCCACCAGGACGGTGAGGATCCCCAGGAATATTCCCGTCTTCCGGTAGCCAAGCAGTAAAAAGCAGGCGGTGAACACCGCCGTGGCCGCGGCGTGATTGCTGGGCAGGGAATTGTCTATACTTCGCCGGTAGAGGTTCTGGAAATATTCCAGTGTTTCAAAGTTTTCGGTTCCAAAAGGTCGGATTCGCCCGATTAACCGGCGCAGGATGTAATTGACGGGAACAGCTATTCCCAATCCCAAACCCAGGCTGGCGGCCAGTCGCCAGGTCCGGATGTTTCGCCTGATTAGCCAGGCTAACCCGGCCAGAAGGGCAATTCCTACAAAAAAAGGTTCACTCCAGGCGGCAATAAAATACCACAGGCCGGGAAAATAAACGGAACGACCGAGAGTTTCAATAGCTTGCGGAGAAATAATTATCACATCACTTTAAAAGTTAACTGCTGTTAAAATTATACAGGTCAAAATTTTTTTTGCCAGTTGTTAGAGAATTATTCCGATTATGTTCCGAACAGGAGCAATTTTTTGATAGCGAAATTGAGTTGAACCCCGGATCTGCCGGCCCCGGCCCGCCGGAAAAAAGAAATTTTTTTACTATTGTATAGTTTTGATTTATCATAGCTTGTTGTATTTATCCTGAGGAAAGGTTGAAATAATGGAAAAAATAATTCCCGCCGAGCAAGAACCAGCAGATATGTCCAGGTTGTTTTACAGCCTGATAGCGCCCCGGCCGGTGGTTCTGGTTACCACCCTCAGCCAACAGGAGACCCTGAACTGTGCGCCCTTCAGTTTTTTCCAGGTGGTTTGTGCCAACCCGCCCCTGGTCAGTTTATCGATCACCCGCCCGCAAGATGATAAGAAGGGACGTAAGGATACGCTGCGCAATGCTCTCCTTCAGGGTCAGTTTGTTGTTCACATGGTTCGTGAGGAGAATCTTGAGCAGGTGAAAAAAGCGGGCGAAGAATATCCGCCCGAAACCAGCGAAGTCCGGCAGATGGGGCTGCAGTCGGTCCCCAGCAACCAGGTGCGAGTTCCGGGGATTAAAGGCTTGCCGGTGCGGATGGAATGTAAACTGCGCGACCAGCTTGCCCTGGCCGCCGGTGAAGCCACCGTCCTATTTGGCGAGGTTGTTGAACTGCACCTGTCCGAAGAGTTCACCGGGGAGGATTTAACCGAGATTAACCTCGACAAACTAAACCCCCTCCTGCACACCGGCCCCGACAGCTACACAAATTTCAACCGGTAGGTCTACTTTTGCCCAATATAGATTGTTAATCCGCCGGCAACAAGAAACTAGCAACAAGAAACCAGGAACGGTTTTAATCAACTCAGCTCCTCGGGGGGCTGGATTTTTAGGGCCCGTAAAAATTCAGCCATTTCTTCTTTTGAATATTTATCTGAATCCAGCTTTTTTTCGATTTTGTCGGTTACCACCCAGGCCATGTCCACGTTGGAGGTGTCGCCTTCCACGTCCAGGGTCATGTATTTGTTAACCATGGCCACGTAAGAATAGACGTCTTCCGGTTGAATAGCCAGTTCGTTGTTCTCCAGGAATTTGCGGATAACTTCGACGTGGTATTCGTTCTGCTGGATGGGATTTGTCAGCCGGTGTTTTGATTTGCTGTTGTTTTTTTCCTTTATCTGGGTCCAGTTGTCGTCCTCGGCATGTCCGGAAAGAGTGCCCGAGTAAGCCTTGGTTTCAATGACAAAAAGTCCGGCGGGGGAGAGGACGATGTGGTCGTTCTGGGCCGATCGCCGGCCGTCGCTGACATCGATGTCGTTGAGGATATAGCAGTCTTCGGGCAGGTCTTGACGCAGCAGTTTTGAGACAAACTGCTCGCCCGAGCGGCCACTGTTTATTTTGCCCATGTTGGCCTTGTTTTCCTTTTTCTTCAGCTTATGGCTGAGGGCTAAAAATAAAACAATAACCCCGAAAATTAACCAGCCGACTGAATTGGCCAGAAAGTAATAACCAAGCCCCCCGAGGGTTAAAATAATCCCCAGCCCCAGCTCCACGTAGACAAGTTTATCCAGGATGGTGGATTCTTTCTTCAAACTCTTGCTCTGGCTGGAAAGTGTATCTTCATCCGTTAATACCCGGGCCATCTTGATCATCCTTTTTGCACTAATTCTAACCGATCAAAAATAATTTAAAAGAATTATGAACTTCAACCTGGAACCATCCACCGGTTTTGCTCTCCGACCCTGGCGAGCAAATAGAGGATGAAGAATGGTCGCTATAGAATCCCAGCTAAGGGTACATAGGGAAGTTTTGGTTGCTTCGCTGGTGGGCTGGACCGCAGATTCTTTCTCCCTTTTCGACGTCTGCTTTTCGGCCGGCATAATCATGCTCTTCTTCCGTGCATTTTTTAAAAATTCCGGCAATGATTAATAATGACTTCCGGCCCAAATAAGTGTTGTATCAGGCGGATATTTATAGTAGCTTTACTATATAGTAAAGGTAATTATTTTTGTTGTTTCGGTAAAATATAATTCACCGGTGGTTGGTTAATAAATATTATTGCCAGGTGGGATTTTAATGTTTGTTTATGTGCTTTTAATTTCCATCCTTATTCAGTTTACAGCCGCTTTTCTCGCCTTTAGTTATTTTCTGGAGGAAGATACCAGTGTCTGGGCCTGGCTGTTGATATCCAGTGGTTTGTTCTTAATGGGAGTCCGGAGAAGCATCAGTTTTTTCCAGGCTGTATACCTGGATACGATTGTTATAAATCCGGCCGCTGAAACTGTGGCCCTGGTGATATCAGTTTTGATGTTGACGGGAGTCTGGCGTCTGAAAAGTTTTTTCAATTCTATCAACCAGCTGCGTAAAAAAACTGAAAACGAGCTGAAGAAACGGACCGAGGTGATGGAAGAGTTAGAAAAAGCCAACGAACAGAAGGAGACACTGATAAAAGAAATTCACCACCGGATAAAAAACAATCTGTTTACGGTGATCAGTCTACTTGAAATTCAGAAGGAAAAAAACGAGGAGGAAGCGGTAAAACAAGCGCTGCAGATAACTGTTAACCGGATTCATTCAATGGCCCTGATTCACAAGGAGATTTATGGAACGGATTCATTTACCAGTATTGAATTTAGCGGGTATATGAACCGGCAGGTCGACAATCTAATCGATGTAACCGCTGATCCGGACCAGCAAATTGAGGTTGAATATGATCTTGACGAGCTGGTATTAGAAATAGACCAGGTAATCCCCCTGGCACTGGCGGTCAATGAACTGGTTACAAATGCTATTGTCCATGGTTTTGCCGGTAAGGAAAGGGGAAGGATAAGAGTCAAGCTCAAGAGCGAGGAGGACCGGGCAAAGTTAACCGTTGAAAATGACGGTCATCCTCTCCCGGAAGAATCAAAATTAGAGGGAAACGAAACGACTATGGGGCTTAACCTGGTAAATAGACTGACCGAAAACCAGCTATCCGGCCAGCTCAAGTACTCCCGGGACGATTGGATAGCATTTGAGCTGACATTCCCGCCTACCGCTGTTTCTGCCGTATAGCCTGGCTAAAATTAATTTATCAGGAAATACAGGTTATAAATGAGGCCCCGGCATTTTAATTTTCCGGGGGATCTCTCCAATAGATTTTAATTCCCGACCATAATTAGGTAAGATTGTTCTTAAAGTTAAGGGGAGAGCAAAAAAATGAAATTACACCTGGCGGCTAATTACGATTCCCGGCTTGTTGACGAACTGGAAGAAACTTCCGTCGCGAGTGTTTACGGGAAAATGCAGGGGGACGTAGTTGGCGGCGGGCGTTCCTCCTACATGGGCCAATCCCTCTCCTGGACCGAACTTGCCGATTATATAGCCCGGCTCAAGAAGAAGGGAATTGAGTTTACCTACCTCCTGAACAGTTCCTGCCTGGGAAACAGGGAGTGGACCCGCTCGGCTCAGAAAAAGATCCGTAAATTGCTGGATAGGATTGTGGAGGCCGGGGCCGGTGGGGTAACGGTTTCCACCCCCTACCTGCTCAAGTTAATTAAGGAGAGACATCCCGACCTGCACGTTACCGTGGGCATCTATGCCCAGGTTGATACCTTGAAACGGGTCAGGTTCTGGGAGTCCCTGGGAGCCGACGCCATTACCCTGGAATCTTTCTCAATCAACAGAAACTTTACTACTCTGCGGAAAATCCGGGCCGGGGCCGAGGCTGAACTGATACTTATTGCCAACCACATCTGTCTGCCCAACTGTGGCCTGCAGCCCTACCACCAGAACTGTTTTGCGCACAGTTCGGACAACAGCGGCAATTTTTTTATTGATTACAGTTATTTAAAATGCAACCGGCGCCGTTTTGCCAATCCCGAGCTGTTTATCAGTTCCTCCTGGATCAGGCCCGAAGATATTGAAAACTACGAGGATATGGGTTTCGAGACCTTTAAACTGCTGGAGAGGGACCTGCCCACCTCCCTGCTCCTGAAACGGGTGCAAGCCTACGAGGAAGGAGAATTTAACGGCAACCTGGCCGAATTATTTTTATCCCATTCTTTTGGCCGGCAAAAAGACGGCCTTTCCTTCTGGCACTATCTGTTCAACCTTTTCTCGGTTCCTTTGAAATCACTGCTCCGGGCGGATAAATTCATGAAGAGCCAGGGCCTTTTGCATGAACTGGATGAATGTCCGGTTCAAATTGACAGTGAGAAAATACCGGCTGATTTCCTGGCCCATTTCAAGGACCGGGATTGTCTGAATAGCGAATGTGATAGGTGTGGTTACTGCCGGGAAATTGCCAACGAAGCGGTAACAATCACTGACCCGGAGGCCGCCGGGAAGTATGCTGATTTGCTCGCGGACCTGGAAAATGGAGATTTCTGGCGTGGTTGATTTGTCCCGGCGCCCGGTCAATAAGCAGGAAATTATAGACCGGCCTGATATTTCCGGCCGGGTGGCTGAGGCGAGTTATTCGTTCATGGAAGAGGTAAACAGGTTTTACGGGGGCCGGCGGGCAATAACTTCTTTCCTGGAGTCGGAAATAGAAACCGGAAAGTTCAAGGATAAGGATTCCCTCCGGATTCTTGACCTGGGTGCGGGCGGCTGCGATATTCCGGCCGCAGTTGTAGAGTGGGGCAAAAAGAAAAATATTGATATAAACTATACCTGCCTGGAGCGGCATCCGGCGGTTATCAGGCGCGCCCGCGAGAAAAATAGGCTGGATAAAATACGCCTCCTCCAGGAAGACCTCCTGGATTACGAGCCCGACCGGCAGTATGATTACGTGACCGCCAGCATGGTCTTTCATCATTTTTCACTGGCCAGGATACGCCAGATCATCGGCAGATACTCGGCTTCCGTCCGCGAGGCAATCGTTATAAATGATCTATTTCGCCACCGGGTTCTTTACTGGCTGACCTGGCTGCGAACACTTATTACCACGAAAGAAAACCGGCATGATGCCCTGCTTTCGGTGCGGAAAGGGTTTCGCCGGCAGGAATTAAAGAATATCAGCAAAAAAATCCCGGGAGGGACTGTAAAAGTTGAACGGTTGCCTCTCTTCCGCTTGCGTGCTGTTTTTAGATTTGAAAGGAGCTAATAATGAGTCTTTATATTAACCGGATAGCCACGGCTGTTCCCGAGTTATCGGTTACCCAGCCGGAGGCTTTTGAACATATGAAAAATCTTTTTGACCTTACCCCGGGGGAACTGCGCTGGTATAGACGGCTTTTCCGGGACAGTCCGATCGAAAAACGGCACCTGGCGATGGAAAAAGTGGAGGATATCACCGATACCGGTCAGGATGAACTTATCCGCAGGTTTAAAAAACAGGCCCGGAAGCTGGCCGCCCGCGCGGCCGGAGGTTGCCTGGAAGCGGCAGATATAAAGCCGGCGAATATCGATAGAATCACGGCAAACACCTGCACGGGCTACATCTGCCCGGGGCTTACCTCCTACCTGGTGGAAGATTTGGGATTGGATAATTTTTGATTTTGTTCAAGATTTCCTAAATCTTCTTTAAATAATAAA
>JBNJDC010000011.1:0-15170 GCA_051744565.1 bacterium | reverse complement strand
ACTGCTGGTAATCAGCCTGAGTATATTTTTGAGTGGGCACGGGTGAAATTGCGGTAATGTTTGGACAGTGGCGGAATTTGTAATATAATAAAAAGGTTTCATTATACCGGATTAATAAGCAACCACAGGAGGCAGATGATGAGTATACCGAATACAGTTGTGAAATTTGTGAACCGGGAGGGCAGGATTGAAGATTTTAATGTTTCCCGGATATCTGATTCTATTGCCCGGGCGATAGAGGATGTTGAGGGGGGCAAAATAAACTTGCCCGAAAGAAGAGGCCAGATTTATGCCCAGCAGGTTACCGATCGGATTTACCGGGAGTATTATGACCTGGATTATCTTGCCTCGGAATTTGTAATTCAATACATAAATTATGAGGAAGAGGAACGTAAAGATCGCATGGACGAGGCTTTCGTGACCGAGCGCTTGACTTTTGTTTTAATGGAAACTTTTAAAGATCAGGTCAGCAGCAGGGATCCGGCCGATAAACCGGAAAAATTAGAAGAATATATCTGGGGTGAAATTGAAGATGCCGATGTGGATCCCAAGTACACCCACAGCCTGTTTCCTGAATTAAGTGACGAGGAACGAAAGGAAATAACTCAATATTTAAAAGAAAAAGTAATTGGGATGAGCAAACAAGAGCTTGAACCGCAAATTTTATGTCCGCCCCGGGAGTATATCCAGGACACGGTGGAAAAAGAATTAAAGCGCCAGGGGGAAATTGAAATTGCCGAAGGATATATGATCTACCGGGAAGGACGTAAAAAAGTTCGTTCGGGCGATATATCTGAGCTGCAGTTTACAAATAATGGTATTCATAAGGATACTGTTCGTCGTACTTTTGAATGGAACGTTGAACATCGTTGTTCAAGCGTGTTTGAAATAAATGAGTGGATGCGGGGCACGGGTCCGGGAAAATTAAGTGAACTGGTCAAGGCCTCCGAGCAGCGGTTTATGAATGATATTCAGGCGGCTGCGGATCAGATTATGGAACGTAAAGACGAGGTTGAAGTTGTTATTATAGCCGGCCCTTCCTGCTCAAATAAGACAACTACTACGGTAATTATCGGAAATGAAATGCGCAGCGAAGGAATGAAGTTCAAGCAGCTTAACGTTGATGATTATTTTTATGATTTAAAGGATCAACCCAAGGATCGTTTCGGTGATTATGATTTTGAAATGCCCGAAGCGATTGACATGCCCCTGTTGAATGAACATCTGGCTCAGCTCATCAATGGGGAAACAATTGACAAGCCCCGCTATAATTTTCAAAAAGGGTGTCGGGATGGAACGGAGCCTTTTAGCTGTGATGAGGATGAAATTATCCTTATTGATTGTTTGCATGGACTGTATCGACAGCTTACCAGTTCTGTGCCCCAGAGTAAAAAATTTAAAATTTATATTGAGTCGATGAATGTTCTCCGGGATATAAACGGTCAGCACAACCGCTGGGCGGATGTGCGGATGCTCAAGCGGATGATCCGTGATTCAAAACATAGAGGCTACAGTATGGAAAGAACGCTTTCTCACTGGCCTTATGTGCGCAAAGGGGAACTTAAGCATATAATCCCTTATATATTTTCCACTGACGTGGTACTGAATTCCGGACTTCCCTACGAATTACCGGCGCTTAAAAAAGCAATAGGCGATCAATATCCGGACGATGATTATATTGATAGTTTGGCTGACGAAGGGCGGCTGGCCGCTTATGTCCGCGGGAAACGAACAAAGAGTTTGCTGGATTCGGTGGAGGAGTTTCCGGATATGGATTTAATCCCCGGTACATCACCGGTACGGGAATTTATCGGTGGTTCAGAATACGTGATTCCTCATAACGATTGAAACGATTTTTACAGGAAATCGATTTTGAACAGAGAGCGTGCTTATGAATAAAAAACATCTAAAAAAACCACTTGTCCAGGCCGGTCTAATTGCTGTTGTTTATAGTTTTGGAGGGGCTTTATGGATTATTTTTTCGGATCAGTTGTTTGCTTTTTTTGCCGCGCATTTTGAAGATTATATTTTCTGGCAGAATATAAAGGGATTATGCTTTATATTTGTCACTGCCTTCCTTTTATTTGTCATTGTTTATTATCTTTTGAATAGACTGGATAAGAACCGTCAACAGGTGGAATTACGTCAGCAGCGGCTTAAGAACCTGCTGTCCAACATCCCGGGGATGGCCTATCGTTGTTTGCGGGATGAAAACTGGACGATGAAATTTGTCAGCGAATGGTCGGAGGAATTACTTGGTTATCAACCGGAGGAATTAATTGATAATAAAGAAGTTTCCTATGGAGAATTAATTCATCCTGATGATCGGAAAGCTGTGCAGGAACAGATTAAAGCAGCTGTTGAATACTCCCGGCCGTTTCAGATGGAATATCGGGTGAGAACAAAGGAAGGAAAAGAAAAATGGGTCAGGGAACGGGGACGGGCGCTTGATAAAAACGGAGAGAATGAAATTATTGAAGGAATTATTGAAAGTATCAGTGATGTTAAGGCTGCGGAAAAAACTGCTGAAGTGGCCCGGGAAGAGGCGGAATTTATGGCTCGTTATGACCATTTAACCGGTCTGCCGGGTCGCGGTTATTTTTTCGAGCAGGTAACAGAAATTCTGGAGGAGGAGCCCCCGGGCGAAACTGAAAATAAATACAGTCTTCTGGTCGTGGATCTTATAGATTTTGGCCAGATCAATGATTTCCACGGATACTGGGCGGGAAATAAAGTACTGCAGGTTTGTGCTCGCTGGCTGCAAAGCAATGCTCCCGATGAAGCAATCACCGGCCGTCTCGGGGGGGATAAATTTGGGATTTTTATGGATATGTCGGAAATTGATGATAAATCCGCTGAATTACACAGCATATTCAAGCCACTTGAACATGAAGTTAGCCTGGAGGAAGAAGAAGTAGTTTTTTCTTTAAAAATTGGTCTGGCTGTTTATCCCGAACATGGAGAAACACTGGAAGATTTGCTTGCTGCTGCGAACCGGGCCCTGAGCCGGGGCAAAATGGATATTAATAGCTCGGGGATTTATCTTTATGAAACTGAGGATACGGAAAAATTAGCCGAACGCATGCAGTCAGTTGACCAGGTTATGCAGGCCCTTGAGGACGATCGTCTCGAAGTGCATTATCAACCAATAATTGATTACCGTGATGGCTCGGTCTTGATGAATGAGGCTTTGCTCCGCCTGAATACGCCTACCGGGGAGATGCATACGCTGGATGATTATGGCGAGGTGGCTTATGAAAATAGGTTGACCAGTAAAATTGATTACTGGGTTATTGAACAGGTGTTGGATGAAACCCATGAATTTTTGGGGAGTTCCGCTTTTCCACTGGTTTCCTTAAATCTTTTCCCCACTTCTGTTTTACAGGGTGATTTTTTCAATAACCTTGACCGTAGAATCAAAAAAGCTGATTTTCCCAAGGATAAGCTGGTGATTGAAGTGACCGAAAAACTGCTTTCCAGTCATAGTGAACAGGCGGTTGATAATTTGCTTAAAGCGGTTAAAGAACACGGATACCGGATAGCCCTGGATGATTTTGGGGTGGGACATGGTTCATTTGATATTTTAAAACAGCTTCCTATTGATTACCTGAAAATTGACGGGACTTTTATACTCGAGCTGGCTAAAAACGAGATTGATCAAAATTTTGTTCGAACTATTGCCGACTTGTGCGGGGATATTGAGGTGGAAGTGATTGGAGAATGGATTGAAAATGAACAGGTGGCTGAAAAATTAGTAGAACTGGGAGTTTTTTATCAGCAGGGATATCATTACTGCTGGCCCAAGCCGATTGAAGAACTGCTGGAAGTTTTAAACAATGGGGAATATCCGCGCGGCTAAAAAAATACTACTTGATTGTTTTATTTGTCTTTTTTATTAATGTGCTATAATTCAGGGGTTAATATTACTGGAGGGTTAAATTAATGGATGAAGATGAGTTTGTAGCCCAGGTTAATGTGCCGGAGAAGCTGGCGGAAGCTGCCTGGAAAGTGGCTGAAGGTGACGAACAGCAGGCGGAAGAACTACTGGTTCCTTCCACTTTATATATTAAAAGTAAATTTAAAGATTCCGGTGGTCGGTTCAGTGGTGCCTTTTTTATTCGCTGGGATTTTGAATTTGATGAAGCCAGTGAGTGTCTGGCGATTGTGACCGGCGGTGAGGAGGGAGTGGATGTTTCGCTTGATATTTCACCCAATCAGTTTGGGGACCGGCTTTCAATGCAGCTGCAGACTGGCCAGAGAATGGGGGGCAATACTGATACACTCCAGGCGGCGCTTGAGGAGAACCTGCAAAATTCAGGTTCGGCCCTTCGCCAGCACATAGATGCCGGGGAGATTGCAGATCTGGACAAAGTTTTGGCCGAATTGATTCAAAACAATCTCGAAATAAATAAACCAAACGTAAATGTAAAAGCTGAAGTGGCGCGAAAAATAGAAGAAATGGACGACGAGGTGGAAGCTGCTGAAGCTGAAGCGGCCGAACCGGAGGAGGAAGAACAGTATGTTCTTCCCTGCGAGGTGGAGATTAACCCGATCCGTGGTGTTCCCCTGGCCAGAATCCAGATTGGAGACATGATTTACGTGGGCCTGGGGGAGGTTGAAGGTCAGGAAGAAAAAATAGCTCGTGTTCTTCAAAAAAGACGCGATGATACCGGGTTGATTCCCGCTAAATTAGTTGCCAGTAATTCTACAGAGGCGGGGACAATGGAGCTCAGGGTCCAGTTCGGACAGAATGTTTACGGGCGTGCTCGCAGTGGAAAAGACGTGAGTATCTTAGTTCCACAGGAAACAGAGGAAAAAAGGAGCTTCCAGAGGGAAGGATTTGATCCGGTCGAGTTTGTTAGCAAATACTGGGTAATACTGGTTGCCCTTTTAGTTGCTCTTATAATTTTGTTTGTAGCTCAGAGCCTGGCTTTTTAATTCAATGAACAAAAACGACGACGGAAGTAAGGACAAACCGGCGGAAACTGAACCGGGCGCGATATTGAATGATATGCGGCCGGAAGAAATACTGGAGAAATATAGAGAAAAATCAGTAATATCCCCCCATGGAACCGGCGAGGATCCGAAGGCCATCGCTCGGAGCTGTTTATTTTCTCTCCTTGACACTGACTCTTTCAATGAAAGTGGTGCATTTACTGCTTTTACCCCCGAAGATATTTTGCAGGGCGAAAAAATTTCGGGAGATGGAATTTCCTGCGGCTTCGGTAAAATCAACAATAGAAACGTGGGAGTGGTGCTGTTTGATTACCTGGTTGAACAGGGAACATTTTCTCGTCGCAATTGCCGGGTCCTGGATCGGTTCATAAATCGGGTGCGCCGACAAAAATTACCACTGGTGTTAATTGTTGATTCAATTGGAATAAGAGCGGATGAAAATATTGCCGCCCTGGCAGAGACGGCTGAGGTATTGGAAAAATTGGACAGTTGCGAGGGGCAAATACCGCGGCTCTGCCTGGTTGCCGGTCGCTGTCGGCATACGGCCGGAATGCTGGCCGGTCTAAGTGATATGGTTATCGGGATAAACCAGGCCGCGCCGGACGATAATCAGGGGGGAGACACTATTGCCGGCGAGGGTTTGTATGACCTGGTAGCTGCGGACCGGGAAGAAGCCGTTGAACTTACAGTGAAATGTTTGAATTATCTGCCTGATAACAGCGAAGAATTTTCTTTTGTTCTCCAGAAGGAGCCTCCCGCTGTTTCAGATAATCCCGGGGAAATAGTTCCTGCGGATAAACGTCAGCCCTACGATGTTAAAGAGGTTATAAAAGCCATTGTTGACGGGAAAAGTTTTCTTGAAATCAGGCCCGGTGAAGCCCGGAATATAGTAAACGGATTTGCTCGCCTGAAAGGTCGGGCGGTGGGGATTATTGCCAATCAGCCCCGTTTTCGGGCCGGGACTCTTGATGGGCCGGCCAGTTCGAAAGCAGCAGAATTTCTTGAATTCTGTGATAATTTTAATTTTCCGGTTATTTCTCTTGTGGACCTGCCCGGTTTTTTACCGGCTTCCGAACGTGAACAGGTGGGAATAATTAACCGGGCCGCTCAATTGTTTTCCACTTACTGTAGCTCTGAAGTGCTCCTGGTCACTTTGATTACCAGGAAAGCTTATGACACGGCTTACACGGTCATGGGGGCGCCGGCCGCGGGAGTGGATTATATTTGCGCCTGGCCGGGAGCCGAAGTTGCTGTCACCGGAAATGTGACCGGAGCTGAAGAGGCGGAATCTGAATTTTATCAGTTCGGTGATCCCTGGGAAGCGGCAGGAGAAGGATATATTGATAAAATAATAAAGCCGGAAGAAACAAGGGATTTATTGAGCGATTTAATTGCAACCGATTAAACTGTTTTAGATTGTCAGGTCCATAACATTTCCTTTACCTTCCTCTTCCGAGGGCGGGGGCTTGTTTTTTTCTTCTTCAGCTAATTCGGGGGCCTGCTGCTGGCGCTGGGCAAAATAGCCGGCTGATCCCTGGCCGCCTTCTTCGTCCACTGTTTTAGTTTCGGCGGTGTCCACTTCATCAACCGACTCCCGCTTGGTTTCAGCAATTCGTCGCCGGGCTATTTGGGCACGTCTTTGCGCAGGAAACCGCTTGTGTTTATCCGTTTCGCTGGCGGCTCTTGATTCCTGCATAAATAAAACCTGCAGCTCCATTGGTGTAACCACTGGATTTCACCCGGACTTACAACATTAATATGGTAGATCATTTTTTTCACAGATAGTTTGCTCCATTTTTAGCATCGACTAAACTCCTGAAAAGGTTTAGATTTAATATTAATCATATAAAACAGAACTTTTACACATGAACATGGACTTATTGAGCTAAATATCATACAATTGCTGTTTTGAAAAAGAGGAGGTTTGATCTAAATGAACTGGATAGGAAAAGTAGAGCCCGAATGGCCGGATACTATGGTTGATGAACCGGTCCCGGAAGAATTTTTACTTCCTGACGAACTTGGATTTGAGGGAAAAATAAAACAATCCAACAAAGATTTTCAGGTATCCGAGGTGCTGGCGCATGAACCCTCGGGCACCGGCCCAAACACTTTCATTAGAATCCAGAAAGAGAACGTCTCCACCCTGGAATTAATACAATCGCTGGCTGAATTTTTAGACCGGGAACTTGAAGATTTTTGTGTGGCTGATTACAAAGGTCCCCGTTCAATTGCCATCCAGTGGATATCGCTGGAGCATCTGGATCCCCGGGATCTGGATGATTTTGAGCATCCGAACATCGATATCATACAGATAACGCGGCATGAAACCCGGTTGAAACCGGTTGATCTGGCGGGGAACCGTTTTGAAGTAACAGTGCGTGATGCGGATAACGATGGTCTGCAGAAGGCTCAGAAAGGACTTGAAATACTTGAAGATCGAGGGGTTCCCAACTGGTTCGGGGGGCAGTGTTTTGGATACAGGCGAAAACGCCATCTGCTGGGCTGGGCTCTCGTGAAGAAAAAATGGGAATGGTTTTTATATGAACTGTTAAATAATCCGTCAAAAAAAGACAGTCCGCGGTTGAAAAAAGCTCGCAATTCCGCTGCCGAGGGCGACTGGGAGCGGGCGCTGGAATTATTTCCCGAGTCTTTCAAAGCGGAAAAAATGTCCCTGGAGAGCTTGATCCGGTATTCACGGAACAAGGAACGGGCCTGCGGAATTATACCTCCGGAATATCGTCGTTTTTATATGCTGGGACTCCAGGCTTACGCTTTTAACAAGTTCTTATTGCGTCGCCTGGATGGATATGATCAACTGCAGAAAGGTGATGTTGCCTATATGCACGAGAGTTCCGGTTGTTTCCCCGTGATGGATCCCGATGATGAAAAACCGAGGATGGAGAGGTTTGAAATTAGCCCCTCCGGTCCCCTGTTCGGGGAAAAATTTCTTGGCGCTTCCGGGGATGTTGAAGAACAGGAAGATGAAGTAATTGAAGAAATAGGTCTGTCTTACCTTGATTTTCAGCGCTCTAAATTTCCTGTACCCGGTCGTCGCCGGCCCCTGAGGGCGCCGATAGACCAGGTTCGTGTTCAACAGCTTCAGGAGGACGTGCTTGACCTGAGCTTTTTCCTGCCGCGTGGTTCTTACGCCACGGTTGTCCTGGAGGAACTTATGCACAAGCGTTTTGAATACGACGAGGAAGTACTCTGAGTTAACAGGTATTAGTGTAATTTCTCTTCGCTGTATTATTTCCTGGATTTATTATTAACAACCACTGTTCCTGAGGCGATTATTGCGTGAGTAAACCATTGCTTGTCCAGACGGACGGTATATTGCTGGCAGATTCTGAAAGTGAAGAATTTGCTTCAGCGTGTGAAAAATTAAGTGAGTTTGCCCGGCTGGAGGAAACCCAGGGGCGCTGGCACAAATATAATCTGGATCGACTTTCCCTCTGGAGTGCGTCGGGTGCCGGAAAATCTCCGGAGGAGATTATAGACTGGCTTGAGAACAACAGTAAGACTTCTCTTAACCATGACCTGCGCCTGCGGATAAAAAACGTAATGAATCGCTATGGTAAAGTACGGATGTTTCCCGCCGACCCACCGCCCGGTATTAAATTGGTTTTTGACGACAGCCGGGTCCACGCCCTGCTTGAGGATGAAGAGTCTTTGCCTCTACCGCCACCACAGCAGTTGACTGATAGCTATGCCCTGTGGTCGGAAAGTGAACGGGGATTGGTCAAGCAATATTTAGCCCGGGAAGGCTGGCCGGTGGTTGACCTGGTGGGATATGAAGAAGGCACCACCCTGCCGGTCGAGCTGGCCGAGGAGGAATTTGAACTCCGGGATTACCAACAAGATGCGGTGGATGCTTACCTGGAGGGGGAGCGCAAGGACGGGGGCAGTGGAGTAATTTTACTGCCCTGCGGCGGAGGGAAGACTATCGTTGGTCTGGCCCTGATGGCTCATTACGGAGCCAGCACCCTGGTTATATGTACCCACCGCACGGCCCGGAACCAGTGGAAAGAGGAAATCCTGGAGAAGACTACGGTTACAGAGGAAATGATCTGTGAGTACACGGGCCGGCAGAAGGAAATCAAACCGATTACACTCACCACATACAATATGCTTACCTATCGGGATGAACAGCAGAATCGGTTTATCCACATGGACCTGTTTAACAGGGCTAACTGGGGCTTGATTATTTACGATGAGGTCCATTTGCTTCCGGCCCCTGTTTTTCGGGCAACTGCCGATATCCAGAGCCGCCGCCGCCTGGGACTGACAGCTACCCTTGTGCGCGAGGATGAGCGGGAAACGGATGTTTTTAGTTTGATCGGTCCGCGGCGTTATGAATGTCCGTGGTTGAAATTAACCGAACGCGGCTGGATATCGCCGGCAATATGCCGCGAAATAAGGATCCCGGCGGCTGAAAAAACCCGGCGCAATTACAACAAGGTCAAGAAACGCCGGCAGCATAAAGTGGCAGCCCGCAACCCCCGCAAACTGGAAGCAATCGAAAAATTGCTGGATATTCATCCCGGGGGGAAAATTTTAATAATTGGTTATTATCTGGATTTTCTAAAAAAAATACAGGATGAGTTTGATCTGCCCCTGATTACCGGTGAAACCCCGATGGACGAGCGACTGGATCTCTATGATAAATTTCGGGAAGGTGAAATCAAAGGATTAATTTTATCTAAGGTGGGAAATTACTCCGTGGATCTGCCCAACGCCAACGTGATGGTCCAGGTTTCAGGTACGTTTGGTTCGCGCCAGGAAGAAGCCCAGCGACTGGGCCGGTTGTTGCGGCCCAACCCCGAGGGGAAGCCTTCCCTGTTTTATACGCTGGTGACCGGGGATACTGTCGAGGTTGAATTTGCGCGCCGGAGAAAATTATTTTTACTGCGCCAGGGTTATCAATATGAGACTCTAAAATTTGAAGAACTGTGTCGGGATAATTTGCCTCTACAACTGGCGGGCAAAAATTAATCGGGAGCTAATTAATGCAAAAATATAAAAAACTGATAAATCAATCGGTGAAATTGGAAAAAATTACCGGCGTCTCTCCGCCTTCAAAATGTCCGGGGAAGGATGAATTCACCACTGTATTTTCAGCAATTAGCGAGAGGACGTTCGCGCTCCTGAACGAGGCCCTTCATTCCGGTGGGTTGTCTCTTGCGCCTGAAATCTCCCCGGAGTTGTTAAAAAAAGTAGAGAATTTAATAGATAGTGGATTGTTAATTCCCACGGGGCGGAACAGGTTGATGGTACCCAGGGAGGTTGGGTTTCATCCGGCGGGACCCGGTCGCCGGTTGGATCAAATATCGGGTTTAGTCCACCGGTTGCCCCCCGAATACCGGGGAGAGTGGCTTGGAGGGTTAGGATTTGAGTCGGATTACGAAGGATTGCTTAGCCTGGCCGAGAGAGTTTATTCAGCCCGGCTTTCATCTTCCGCTGAAGAATTTTTGCAGAAAAAATTAGCCGGCTCCCCCCTGGTAAAAACAGAAGAAATATTTGGTGCGATGGTGGATCTGGAGAAGTTATATACTTCGCCGGCAGATTATGAAGAACCGGTAAGATCGCTGGTTATGGAGGGCTTTTTACTCCCCTTCTGGAACGGACAAAATTCAGTAACTTATTTTGTTGCCGCACAACGGGTACATGAGCAGCTTAACCTGGATTTCAGTTCTATTTTTGATTCTTCCCGGCAAGAAAATTTTAAACCGCCGGAGATTAGTTCTACTGCTGAAGGCCAGTGGAGTCGTTATCCATTTCGGTTGCCCGAGCAGTTAAAAATGTTACTTATTGCGGCAGATGCCCTTCCCTTTCGGTCTACTGAGGATAATTATCCCCATCGTTTTGATATAAAGGAAGCCGCCCGTCAGATGGGGTGGGAAATTGAACACTGTTATCTGTTACTTGATCTGTTGCTTGACTCCAAACTGCTTGCTCCCGGCGAGGATCGTTATTACTTGACTGAGAATGTAGAGGATTGTAACTGGGA
The DNA here is from genome assembly GCA_051744565.1 of bacterium. Lineage (GTDB taxonomy): Bacteria > T1Sed10-126 > T1Sed10-126 > T1Sed10-126 > T1Sed10-126 > CAZKRS01. Next base: position 4,204 of record JBNJDC010000011.1, on the reverse strand, counting down.
AAATAAAATATCCCTCGAATATTCTCGCTTAAATTTAACCGGCAATGCTGGAACTGAAAACAGCAAGCGACCATTTGCTGCCGATTTTTCAACCGGGAAGGTTTTTTCCTGCTTGAGTTCCCTGCCAATTGACGAGCCCTTTGAAGTTGGTAAATATTTACCGACCGAACAAGTATATACTGCTCTCTGGCGGCAGTTTATTTCTGAAATTTGCCCCGGGGATGATCCGGAAATAGTGGCCGGAAAACTGGTTAAAAATGCTCTCAGTATTTATTACTGGCTGGGAGCGGCAGATGTCAAAAGCGAGGAGGAAAAATGGTTTTTAAAACTTAATAAATACGCCCGGCAGTTACCCGGGAATATAACAGATGATGCTGCTGAAGAGGATTTGCCTTTTATCCTCCAGGAGGACGGCACTATAATGATTCCCCTGGATTCGTCGCTGGAGGAATTCAGGCGGGTTAATCCTTTTGCCCTGCTAACCGGCGTTGACCGGCTTGTTGAGTATAAAATAGACAAACAGTCGCTGGTAAAAGCTTTAAACGATGGCTGGGATGTTCGCCAGTTCAGAGCTTTTCTGGCGGAGAAGAGCCCGGAAATTCCTCCCGCGCTTGTTGCTCTTTTTGAAGAGGTGGGGGGGGAAGGGGAACAAATAAATATTCGCCAGGTCTACCACCTGCTGGAGTTTGAAAAAGGGGCAACCGCTGCCCGGGCGATGAGTGCGCTTTCCAACTATAAACCGTTCAGGTTCAGTGAAAAAAAATTATTGTTGCAAAAGAAAACTTCACCGGCCACGATTCGCCGCAATCTCTCCCGGGCTGGAATAAAACTGGCCGGGACGGGAGAAGAACTTCAAGGTTGTTCCCCTCTTATCGATGAATGGTAATTGAACCTTGAAAATTAATATGCAAATGCTGAATTTTTCAGAGAAGGTTCGAACCCGGTAATTAGATTATATATTTGTTCGGCAGGTTAAACTGGCGATTTTTTAGCCGGTATGGTTTTAGAATAGGGTATAATAAGCCAGATTTGTGCAAAAAAATTGAGACATAGTAAAAAACTTTTATAATGAAATTATTGCACCCGTCCGGGCAAATCTATATTTCTCTATGTGGAGTTTAAAATGTTTATTAATTGGTTTTTGTTTATAATTCTGGCCGTGGTTATATATTTTGCCGGCAGTCGGTTGACGGTCTATGCTGATATCCTGGGGGAAAAATGGGGGGTTCATCGTTCGTTTATCGGGTTAATTTTGCTTTCCACGGTCACCAGTCTGCCGGAGCTGGGGACCAGCCTCTCCTCGATCCTCTGGGTTGGTTCGCCGGATCTGGCCCTGGGGAACGTCCTGGGAAGTAACCTGTTCAACGTGGCAATAATCCCCCTGCTGGCACTTTTATATCGACGTGCATTTTTGCATGGAGCAAATAACCAGCACAATACCAACGCGGCCCTGATAACCCTGATATATGCGCTGGTTGCCGGCGGCCTTCTGACTCACCTCGAAATATTTCCCGCCTGGCTGGCTGTTGATTTCTGGATCAGCCCCTTCAGTATAGCAATATTTATATTCTACCTGGGGGGGATATATTTAATATTTTTAGAAAAAAATCTATCGGAAGAACAAAATTTAGAAAAAACAGAGCTTTACGGCGCTGATTCCCAGCTATCCACGGTGCTGTTGTTTGTTTTTAGCGCTCTGCTGGTAATAATTGCCGGCGCGGGTCTGGCCCGGGTTGGCAAGATTCTGGCGGTTAAAACGGGACTGAAAGCTACTTTTTTTGGTACTTTATTTTTTGCTTTTGTGACCAGTCTGCCCGAAGTTGTTGTCAGCTGGGCTGCCCTGCGGGAGCTGGGGGCGGTGAACCTGGCCCTGGGGAATATATTTGGAAGCTGTCTGTTTAACCTGGCAATTATTTTTGTTTTTGATTTTGCCGTCGCCGGTCCTGTTTTTGCGGCAGTTTCTACCGCTCATCTTGTTAGCGTCCTGGCCGGAATTATGATGGTTTCAATCGCCAGTTACGCAATCCATATTCGCCGCGATAAACCGGCCCGGGTGTTTTTTCCCCTGGAGATGGTTTTACTATCCGTTATTTACCTGGTAGCTCTTTATACTATTTTTCTTCTCCGTTAAGCCTAACTTTACTTTTTACATTCTTTTTTTAGAAACTTATCTCATATTCTTTTGTTGTTGTTTCGATGTACTTAACAGGAGTTAACTCAGCTTGGTTGGAGGCTCGGGGGGCAGGTAGGTATAATATTTATGGGAAGCAGAATTAATACGTCGTTGCAACAGGGAGTTTTTAGTAATAAATGAAAACTGGCAAAGCTGTCTTGATTTTTCTGGTTATATCTTCTTTCCTGCTGGTAAGTTACAATCCGCCGGGAACTCTGCAATCAAAATATGAAACAGGGCGGATAGAAAAGGAAAATTTTTCGGAGGAGACGGAATCTGATACGCGAAGTGTTCCAAAAGATAATATTGCCCGCCGGCTTCTCCTTGAACAGAACCGCCGGGGAAAACAGGGGGATTTGTATGTTCCCCTGCCGGCCGGTCCGCGTGTTTTTGACACTTCGGCGGTGAAGGCCAGAGGAATTTATGTTACTGGAAACACAGCCGGTCATTCGGGACGGTTCCGGGAGTTACTTCACCTGGTGGAAACTACCGAACTGAATTCGATGGTGATCAATGTTAAAAATGATCATGGCCGGTTGACTTATCCCAGTAATATAGATTTTGTGCAGGAAATTGGAGCTGATAACAGTCCGCCAGTATCTAATTTGAGAGCGCTGGTCAATGAATTGAATAACCGGGGAATATATACGATTGCCCGCCTGGTTGTGTTCCGCGACCCTTACCTGGCCGAGAAAAAGCCCGGGTGGGCGATTCAAAACAGTTCCGGTGATCCCTGGTACGACGGCAGCGGTAAGGCGTGGATGAACCCTTACCGGGAGGAGCTGTGGCGCTATAACGTGGCTATCGCCCGGGAAGCGGCCCTCCTTGGTTTTGATGAGATCCAGTTCGATTACATTCGGTTTCCTGCTTTATCGGCGGAAAAACGGAAAAATCTTCATTTGCCCGGGAAGGATGGTCGCCGGCGGGACGAAGTTATTGGTGAATTTCTAAAATTTGCCAACCTTCAGCTGGAGGATTACAAAGTTAAAATTTCTGCCGACCTGTTTGGAATTGCTACCAGCCGGTGGGATGAAGCTAACAATATCGGTCAATCCTGGGCAAAAATAGCCCCACATGTTGATTACAAATCGCCGATGATATATCCCAGTCATTATCAAAATGGTTATTTTAATTTTAAAGTGCCCGACGCCAATCCGGCGGCAACGGTTGAGAAAGCTCTTCAGGCGGCACTTAAAAAGAATAAAAAAATTGATAACCCGGCCAAACTTCGGCCCTGGTTGCAGGGGTTTACCGCTCACTGGTTAACCGGAAATATAAATTACGGCCCCCGGCAAATCCGTCAGCAGATAGAAGCCACGCGTGAGCTGGGGATTGATGAATACCTGATCTGGAACAGCTCCAATCGTTACAACAGGAATGCTTTTATTCGGCCCGAAGCGCGCCGCAGCGAAGCAGGTTCGGAAGAATCTACCCCTGAAGGCTAAATTTTTCTTTATTTTTTCCAGGTAATTAAATTTTTCTGCCAGAGGGCCACTCTGATTTGTTTATCCTCCTGAAGTTCATAACGTTTCTGGATGTAAGCGGGAATTTTTAGCGTGAGGTCCTGTCTGCCGGATGTATGGTCGGGGCGAAAGATCAAAGTGACCCGATCCGGATTGAAAAACATGCTGATTATTCGACCGTTGAAGACATTATCTTTTATTTCTTCTCGCAGCGGCTGATTTTCCTTCACTATTTTTATATCCTGGGGACGAATGCAGAGGGTTATTTTGCCGTTTAGCTGGCGGTTGGAACTGATTTTAAACTGCAAGTCTCCGCTTTCTACCAGGTATATATTTTCATTTATTTTTTCCTTCACCAGGCCTTTGAAAATATTGGTATAGGAAAGAAAACGGGCAATTTCGGGAGTGGCGGGCCGGGAAAAGATGTCTTCCCGGGAACCAATCTGCTGCAGGGACCCGTTCATTAACACCCCAAATCTATCGCCAAGAGCATAGGCTTCATCGAGGTTGTGGGTGATGTGCAGTACCGGTATTTCGACACTAATCAGCAGTCGGCGGAGAGTTTTCC
>JBNJDC010000010.1:0-15200 GCA_051744565.1 bacterium | reverse complement strand
GTTATTTATGAATGATACGGGCAGGATTTACCGGTTAATTTTACCTGTTTTGTTGGCGGCTGTTTTTAGCGCGGCCCTTTATAGCTTTCAGGTTCTTCCACCTGAATATGGAGAAATAATATATGATTGCAGTTTGCTGGGGCTGCTCGTTTTATTTTTTATTCTACTGGGGTTTATAATTTATTCCCGCAAACGGTCCGGCCAATTACTTTGTCGGGCCGCCCCGGGCAAGAATAATAGGGTTTTTTTATTTCTCGGGTTGCTATTTTTGCTGTTTGGGCTTCTATTTACTGGATTCGAAATTTATTTCCAGAGAGTAATACACGGTTCCTTTCCCTCCGGTCCCGTTCTTTTGCTTGCCGGCATTGGTAGTATTATCGGCTGGCGGTTGCCAGCGGCGGTTTATAACAATGGGATAAGACCTCCCTGCAGAAACTTTATTGGTTGGGAAAAAATTAAATCTTTTTCCTGGCTGGAAAAAGTTATTCTTCATACTTCGTTGTTTTTTCCGCCCGGCGGGGAAATTAATTTTTCTGTGCCGGCCGCTGACAGTGGAGAATTTTTTTGCTGTCTTTTAGGCCATTTGCCGCTGGAAAAATTATATACCGAAAAAAAAGTTTCAAAACTTCAGTTAAACTCCCCGGGACTTGCTGGATATTATTTTTCTGTGCTGGATAAAGGCGAGGAACTAATTTTTCGAAAACACAACGGAACAGAAGTTTTTCGTCCCGGTGATGGAGAAAAAAAAGAAAACGAGCACTTTCCGGGTGTGGAATTTTCTGATTTAAAAGAATTACTGGAAGATTTGACGGCAAATACTGCACCGGGAAATGATACTGAAAATTCACGGATTAAGTTTGAGCGCCGGGAAAAAGAAAAGGTGTCGACAATTGTTGTGAACGTAGAATTTTCGGCGGATAAGGTTTCCCTGGTTTTGGATTCAACGATTAATTAATTTTTATGGATTATTTTCTTGCTTTTTTTTGTTTATATCAGCAAGAGGGATTTTTCGATAAACACAGCAGTTATATTTTTTTGAAAGAAGGAGTCATACAATGATTTCTGTTAAGGTTCACGGCGTGGCAGTGGACGATTCCCAGGAGAACTTTTTTGTTCTGTTAAACGGAAAAGATGAAGAGTCTGATCGCTGGCTACCCGTTCCAATGCGCCCCCATCAAATCCGGGGAATAATTACCGTGCTTAATGAAGAGGGGTTTGAACGGCCTTTAACTCATGATTTACTGGCCGACGTGATTGAAAAGCTGGATGCCCGGGTGGAGAAGGTTACACTTGAGGGCGACTCAACCCGGGAGATGAAGGCTCATATTTATCTTAAAAATAGTTCCGGCAAACAGATTAAGAGGGAGACTACGCCCAGCGATGCCCTGGCTCTGGCTCTTCACGCGGACGCACAAATTGTGGTTCCCGACCATATGATGGCCCGCGTTCAGCCTGAATTTATTAATGGAGAAGCACCCCGCCCTTCGATGAGTTCGGAAATGAAAGACCTGCAGAAAAAATTGGAAAAGGCGGTCGACTCCGAGAATTATGAGCGCGCCGCCCAGCTGCGTGACCGTCTGCGGGATCAGGCTCGCCGGGAGCAGGAGGCTACTGACCTGCCCGATGATATTAATGATGAGCTGCGCAGCGCCTATTTTGGTGATTCTGAAGAGCATTGACTGTTTTTTTCTTGCAATTTTCCTCCTTTTAAAGTACTGTTAAGGTCTTCTGCTTGACAGCATTTTTTTAATAAATTAGCTTGGCTAAATTTTGGACAAAACAACGGGGAAATGTATGCTCCAGAAAACAGTCGAAATTAACCGTAAATTTGATCGGTATAGCAGTTTACTGACGGAGAAACAGCGTTTTATTTTTTGTTGTTATTACCAGCGGGACTGGAGTTTAAGTGAAATAGCGGATAATGTGGGCTGCTCGCGCCAGGCGGTTCATGACCTGCTGAAACGCGTAGCGGAAAAATTGTCCCGTTATGAAGAGGAGCTTCAACTGGTCGATAATCTGGATGAAAACCGGCGGTTGCTGAATGAATTGAAAGAAAAATTACAGTCTCCTGTTGATCTTGAGGAAGCCCGCCGGTTGATTGACAAATTGCAGAATTCAGATTTGTTTTAAGGTAAGGAGGAAAATTTGTGTTTGAATCTTTGACTCGTAAAATGGACAGTGTCTTTAAAGAATTTCGTGGCCGGGGTAAATTAAACGAAAAAGATGTTAAAGAAGGATTAAAAGAGATCCGGAGGATTTTGCTGGCCGCCGACGTGCATTATTCTGTTGTCAAAAAGTTTATTAATTCCGTTGAAGAAAAGGCAACCGGGGCTGAAGTTCTTGACAGTTTGAGCCCCGCGCAACAAATAATTCAAATAGTGCGGGAGGAGCTGGAAGATGTCCTTGGGGGCAGCGGAGTAACCCTGGATATTGGCGAAGCAACTCCAACTCCGATAATGCTGGTTGGTTTGCAGGGGACCGGTAAAACAACCACCTGCGGAAAAATGGCAAAGTGGTATAAAAATGAAGGCAGCCAGCCCCTGCTGTTTTCATCCGATGATCAGCGCCCGGCCGCCCAGGAACAACTGGAGCAAATAGCGGATGAAAATGATTTAAACATATATACTCACGACCTGGAAAATATTGAAAATGAATTGAAGCAGGCTGCCGAAGAGGCGCGAGTAGATGGTTTGAATCCCCTTATCATTGATACGGCCGGCCGGCTTAATATTGATGAACCGATGATTGAGGAAGTTAAACGTTATTCGGAACTATTGCCCGAAATGAAGGTGCTGCTGGTTATTGACGGGATGATGGGCCAGGAAGCTCTCCGGGTGGCGGAAGATTTTGGCGAATCGGTGGAGCTTGATGGCCTTGTTTTGACTAAAATGGAGGGGGATGCCCGCGGGGGGGCCGCAATTAGCGCCCGGGAAGTAACCGGTGTGCCAATTGTGTTTCTGGGCACCGGTGAGAAAATCGACGACCTGCAGCTGTTTCACCCGGAGAGGATGGCTTCCCGGATCCTGGGGTTGGGCGATGTAATGTCTCTGATCGAGGAAGCAGAAGAAGCTGCTGACGAAGAAGAACAGCAGGAGATGCAACAGCGGCTTATGGAAGGGAAATTAACAATGGAGGACGTGGGGAAACAGCTCGAGCAACTGCAAAATATGGGGCCGATTGAAGGGATCCTGGAAAAATTGCCCGGTGGTTTTCAGCTCAAAGATCAGCTTCAACAGGGGAATTTTGATCCCGGGGATATTGATAAAATGCAGGCAATTATAAGGTCCATGACGCCGGAAGAAAAAAAAGATCCGGATATAATTGACGGTTCGCGCCGGAAACGAATTGCAAAGGGTAGCGGAACTTCTCCCCAGATGGTTAATCGATTGCTCAAACAGTTTAATATGATGAAAAAAATGATGCAAAAGATGCAGGATAACCAGGGGATGATGCAAAAAATGGCTTCCCAGATGGGAATGGGAGGAGGGCCGGTTGGCGGCCTTGGCGATATGTTCTGAATGAATTGAATTAAATTTAAAGAATGTAACTGTATATTTATAAATTTAAGGAGTGTTTTTTGATGTCGACGCGTTTGAGACTTCAACGGTACGGTCACAAGCAACAGCCATATTACCGGGTAGTTGTCACTAATAGAGGAGCCGGTAATTCCGCCGGGTATATTGAATCACTGGGAAATTATCGACCCAGCGCCAGCGGCGAAGAAGAGGAACTGGAGCTTGATGAGGAGCGAATTATGCACTGGCTCGATGTGGGAGCTCAACCTTCGGGCACTGTTAAAGATCTTCTCTCCAAAGCGGGAATTCTTGAAAAAATGGCGGATTAGCGGTTACCTTGGCTAATAATGATTTAATAATTGTGGGTGAAATAATTAAGCCCCATGGAGTAAAAGGGGAGCTTGTGGTTGAACCGCTGACTGATTTTCCGGTCCAGAGGTTTGGAGCGGGCAGTATTCTCCAGACGGAAAATTCAGACGAATTTTCCAGCCTGGAAATTATTCAATCCCGACCCCATAAAAATCGGCTTCTGGTAGAAGTAAAAGAAGTCGAGGACCTGGATGAGGCTGAGAAACTTCGGGGAGTACATCTGGGGATTAGCCCGGACGAAGTGATTAATCCCGGCCCCGGCGATTATTATGCCTTTCAGTTGCTAGGGTTGGAAGTTTACGGTATTGACGGTGAATTCGTGGGAGTAATTAAAGATGTTACCGGTGGTGGTGCCAGCGCTCTGCTGGAAATTGAAAATCAGCAACTTGGTATTATTGATTATCCCGCGGTTGATTCGCTGATTGAAAAAGTTGAACTTGAGGAAGGACGAATGGTTCTTGATCTTCCGGGTGGATGGCGAAAACTGGCCCGGAACTGAGGAGATATTGTTGTGAAATTCCACGTTTTAACAGTATTCCCGGAATTTTACCAACCGTTTGTTGAAAAAGGCCAACTGAACCAGGGAATAAAAAAAGGTCACCTGGAGATTAATACCTGGGATTTACGCCAGTTTGCCGACGGAGATTACGGTCAGGTGGACGATAGAGCTTACGGCGGTCGTTTTGGCATGGTAATGAAACCCGAGCCTTATTTTCGCGGGGTGGATGAAATCAAAAAGCAGGCGACTGATCCCCGGGTGCTTCTGATGGCCCCCGATGGAAATAATCTTGACAATCAGGCGGCAAAAAACTTGTCGGATTGCGATGAAATTATTATCCTTACTGGTCGATATGAAGGAGTTGACCGGAGGGTCCGGGATCACCTGGCCGATGAAGTCTGGTCAATTGGCCCTTATATAACACCGGGTGGGGATCTGCCGGCCCTGGTTTTGATGTCAGCTGTCGCCCGGCATGTGCCCGGTGTGGTGGGAAACCAGTTTTCGGTGGAATCCGACAGTTTTCAAGATCAGATGCTTGCTCCGCCGCATTATACTCGTCCGGCTGAATACCGGGGGCATAAAGTTCCGGAAGTGCTGCTTTCGGGCGATCATGGTAAAATAGAGAAGTGGCGGCAAGAAAAAGCGCGAGAAAGGACCCGGAGAAATTGTCCGGAATTACTTGAAGAAAATAAAAACAACGATGATCAGGAGGTTTCACAATGAAGCAATCAGTTCGTAAGCTTGTAGAAGAAGAAATAGGAGCGGATGACTACCCCGCTTTTCAGCCCGGTGATCAGATACGGGTGGTAACCCGGGAGGAGATTGCCGGTATGGAGAGAAAAACAACTTTCGAGGGGGTATGTATTGCCCGCCGGGGTGAAGGACCGGATGAGACTTTTAAGGTTCGGAAGAATAGTTTTGGAGTTGGTGTGGAACGTATATTTCCTCTTAATTCTCCAATTATTGAGGAAGTAAAGATTTTGCGTAAAGGCAAAGTTCGACGTTCCAAACTAAATTATCTTGCTGGCCGTTCGGCAAAGAATGCCCGGATAAAGGAAAAACGTGTTGATCTTGACGAGGCCAACGCTCCCGGCACTGCCGAAGCAACAGCGGATAAAGTAGAAACCAGCGAAGTGACCGAAGAAGACGAGGTGGAAACTTCCCCCGGGGAAGAATCTAAGAAAGTTCAGGCGGAAGAAACCAACGCCGATGATTCTGCAGAAGCTTCCGAAAATTCTGAAACTATGGAGAATGAAGAGGAAGAAGCCGGGGAATAAAATATGCCCGGTGACCCGGAAGGTTCCGGTGCTGGAAATTCTAACCATACACCTCTTTATTACAAGGAAACGGAGGATCTTGCCGGGGAATTAAATCTTTCCCCGGGGGATATTCTCCAGGCTCGTGTTGTGTCTCGCCTTTCGGGTCATAAATCTCGTATTTTGCTGAGTTTGCGCGGTCGGCAGGTAGTGGCGGCCAGCAAGCTTAACGTCAAACCCGGTGATAATTTAATTGTTCGCGTTCAATCAGTCACTCACCCCCTTGAATTGAAGATTTATGAGCCCCAGGAAGCTCTTAAAAATCTTTCCCGCGATCAGCTTTCCGGTATTTTAAGTGAGATGCAATTAAAACCCACTGATCGTCTCCTGGAAGCGGCCAATAAGCTTCTGGAGGCAGATATTCATCTTGATTCCGATTTATTAAAAATGGCCCGGAACCACTGGGACGAATTAACCGGGGGGGAAGAAAAAATACAGCCCGGTCGTTTTCGGGCCCTGCGTTTTTTGCATGGTTTGCAGGTTCCGGTAAATAAACAGGTTCTATCGACGGTTGGTGCGTATCTGGAGACAGAAAAATCTTCTGAATCCTGGCAGCCGGTGCTTGACGGAGCAAATTTGGTCTCCCCGGAAAAGATGGGAAGTTTTTTTAACCTGGTCAAAGGGCTGGGAATTGATCTGGTTCGTCAACTGGGCAAGAGACCGGCGACGGCCTCTCGAACACTGCACGCCCGCTTATTGAAAAAAATGGCTAAAAATGAGGGGGAGGACTCAGCTGTTTATCCCCTTATTGGCCAGTTGCTGGGACTTGCCCTGGGGAGTTTGGCAACTGAGAATGAATTTTACCTGAGGATTCCTTTTTACCTGGGCGGAAGGATTAAAGAACTCCCGTTATGGGTAAAAATTGGTGACAGCCACGAGGAGTGGGAAATTCCTGATTGGTCTTTATCCGGTCATTTTTCTTTTGATTGGCTTGGCGAAATAAGGTTTGACATCAATTGTTCCCGGGAAAGACTTGGCTGTATTTTTACTTCTGCCAACCAGCCGGTTATAGATCTGATTAAGAAACATGCCCCCCGGCTGATCAAACCGCTGGAAAGGGGAGGTTATAATGTTCAGTTTAAATATCGTCAAAAAGATCCTGCACCGCCGCCTGGACCTTTTTCCCGGGAAAAAGAAAACAATAAATCTTCGGTCGGAAAGGTGGATTTTATGGCATGAGTGACAGTAAAGACAGTTCTGATAAATCCGATACTAAAATGGACCGGTTGGAGAAAGCCGTGGCCATGCAGTACGAAGAGTCCGAGGAGGCTCCCCGGGTAACTGCGAAGGGGAAAGGCGAAGTGGCTGAAAAAATTATTGAGCTGGCCCAACAAAATGATGTACCACTCTATGAGGATCCCGATCTTGTTAATTTGCTCTACAAGCTTGACCTGGAGGAACAGATTCCTTCCTCGTTGTATGAAGTGGTGGCCGAGGTATTTGCTTTTCTTTACCGTTTAAATGAAGAACAAAAAGAAGGGGATTGAAAGTGGATAGAAAATATACTTTTCGGGTGGGAGATTTATCCCCGGGTACGGTATTTGATTCTCCTTTGTATACGGTTGAAGGTCTTAAACTGGCCGATGAATTCACGGTTTTGAACTCTGAGCGACTGGAACGTTTGAAAAACTGGGAAATTAAAAAAATAACCAGCACGGGTCAGCCCCTTACTGATCGCGAAAAAGAAAAAATAAAGGAGGCAGCTGATAAGGGGAGACAGAAACTGCGAGAGGCCAGTTCGGGTGAAAATCTTGCTGACAGAGTTGATCATTCGGCGGTGGAGGAAGCAAAATTTTATGACCTGGTGGATAAAAAGCAGGTTAGGAGAGCCTATTTTCGGACCCTGGAGAATACAGAAAAATTGCTTGATAAACTTTCCAACACGGGCATAAGTCAGCTGAAAGAAATCAGGGCTACCCTGAGACCTCTTTATAATTCTATCTGGAATTATCAAATGCTTTTGCTCTATTTTATTTCGGACCAGGGGCTTGAAGACACCGACTACATTTATCGTTATAGTCTTAATACCTCAATTCTTTCCATGATTATTGCCGATCAGATTGGCTATTCTCAGGAAGAGATCAGGACGGTTGGAATGGGGGGACTTGTCCACGATACAGGTATGCTCAGGCTGCCCCGGAAAATTCGGGTGAAACAGGATAAACTGAGTGATCTTGAGAAAAAAACGATGCAGAAGCATGTGAACAAAGGGATTCGTGGTCTCCCTTCCCTGGAGGGCGTGGGTAATTCTATAAGTTCCGTTATTACCCAGCACCATGAAAATTATGACGGTAGTGGTTATCCAAAGGGACTTGCCGGCGATGAGATTCATCCTCACGCCCGAATAGTTAACCTGGCCATGACTTACATTGCCATGACCCAGCCGCGTTATCATCGCCAGGAGTATGGAGTTCAACACAGTATAAGGGAAGTGATTTACCGGGAAAAACAAAAATTTGATCCCGTGGTTTTGAAAGGTTTTATTAAAGTGATGGGCATTTATCCGCCCGGATCGTTGATTAAAATTTCCAGCGGCCATCATGCCCTGGTTATGAAAACTACTCCGGGTCGGCCATTGAGTCCGGTGGTTCGGGTTTTGACGGATGCCGAAGGTAATAAACTGGATAGTCCTTATCGGCTTCAACTCAGTGAAGAAAATACTACTGTTGATCAAACCCTGAACAAATCGGATTACAATATCCAGGCTTTTGACCTGGTTTGATTGTTCCGGTCAGAGTTTATTCAGTAAGTGGGAAGATGATGTAACTGCTGGTTTTACTCCGGCTGGTTGATACTATTTTAAGTTCTCCGTTTAGTTGGTTTTCAACCAGTTTCCGAGCTATAGACAGCCCCATAGAGGCGTCGGTTTCAATGTCGAAATCTTCCGGGAGTCCACGGCCGTTGTCGGTTATTGACAGCCTGGCTTTCTCTTTTTTTATCTTTTCCAGCTTTATTTTTATATTTCCTTCCTGTTGCTCCTCGATCCCGTGATAAATACTGTTGGAAATAAGTTCGGTTGCCGCCAGCGAACAGGGGATTGCCCGCCGGGGCGTCAGGTTTATCTCCTCCAGTTCATAATCGCATTTTATTTCCTGGTCGGGCTGGCGGTAGGTATCTATCAAATTTTTGCTTATGGTTTTAATTAAGCTGGCAAAATTTAAATTGGCTAAATCTGAATTTTCATAGATTTCTTTATGAATTAAAGCCATTGTCTGGACCCGGTTTATGGCTTCCTGCAGGCACTGGCTCATTTCACCGCTGTATTTATTTTTCTGGAGACTTAAGAATGAAATGATGGTAAAAAGATTGTTTTTAACCCGGTGATGGATTTCATGCAGGAGAGTTTCTTTTTCTTCCAGCGATTCATTTAGTTGCTCTTCAATTTCTTTCTGGTGGGTGATGTCAGTAATGAATCCTTCAATAGCCTCAAGTTTCCCGTCCCTGTCGTAGATCCCCTGGCCCCGGTCTGTTAGCCAGCGGGTTTCATCCTCGCGCGTTTTAATCCGGTGCTGAACGGAAAACTGGGTCTTGTTTTCCAGGGCTGACTGGATCTGTTTTTGAACTTCTGTCTTGTCCTCGGGATGGATAATGTCTTTGCCCCAGCTAACATCACCATTTTTTATTTCCAGGGCGCTGTAGCCGGTGATCTGCCGGCAGTCCCCGCGAATGATTTCCATTGGCCAGTCGGGTTCGTTCTGACAGCGGTAAACAATTCCGCCCGGTATGTTGTTAATTAGCGTGGATAGCCGCCGTTTGCTCTCCTTCAGTTGGTCAGTTCGTTTTTCCACAGTTCGCCGGAGAAGCCAGACCCAGAAACCAAAAAATACCAGGGCCAGCACAAGCAAACCGAGGACTGTAAGGATAATTTTCCAGGGATAGGATTCTTCCGCCGGGGAAAGTCCGGGAATCCATTTATTTTTTAATTCTTCAAGTTTTTTGTCCGCAATATCAGCCAGTGCTTTGTCCAGGATGCGAACAAGTATTGGCCAGTCTTTGCGCACAGCCAGCCGGTATTGGTAGGTATATTTGCTCTGGCCGATAATTTTTAAGTTTGGTATTTCTGCCTGTTCAATGAGATGACTGGCCACCGGAAAATCTATGAGCATTCCGTCAAACTCTCCGAGTGACAGCCGCTGAAGCCCCTCGAGATCACTGGAAACTTCTGTGATATCCAGTTGCGGATGATCCCGTTTTAACCGAACCAGCACCGCATAATCTTCGCCCACAGCCAGTTCTTTGCCGGTAAATTTGTCAAGGGAAGAGATGGATTTTGCGTCCTCCCGGCCAATTATAACGGAAGGAATTTCGATGTACGATTCAGTGAAATTCCAGTATTTTGTTCGTTCTTCAGTTTTATGAACTAGAGGAACTCCGTCAATTTTTCTTTTTTTTGCGGCCTGAACAATTTCACTCCAGGAACTGAATTCTTTGCGCTTAAACTTGAAACCTATTTTTTCTTCAATTAGCCGGAACACGTCGCCGGCAAGGCCCTGGTGTTCACCCTCGGGATCGAAAAAATCAAGAGGCGGATAATAGGGGGTGGGGGCGAAGACTACTTCATCAGCGTGGTTCTTAAGCCAGCTGCGTTCGTTTTGAGTGAGAGTAAAATTATTTTTTACTCCCGTTCGGCCGGAGGCTGTAAGCCAGATAAATACAAAGGTGGCCAAGCCGATGCTAATTATAATACCGGGTTTTGCAATCAGTTTTTTGAAATTGTTAATCAAATATCTAAATTTTTTCATTGGTTCCCATTAATCCTTGGGGCTAAGAAATAAGTCAAGCAGCTTATATAAAGTCTCACAATAAGCTTATTATATATTTCAGCAAGATTAAGTTTTTCCGTTTACGGAATTTTCAGCTCCGGTTTGAACCACAGGAAGGGGTTCAGGGGCTGGAGACTCAAAACCGACAGGATGTCGATAAGAATGAGTAAACGGAAAGTCTAATTCTTAATTTAAGAGAACTGCTAAACTAAATTCTATCTGTAAGAACTATGTTATCGACCGGGATTCAATTCTTCAAGGTTTAAATCGCCGGTCGCTATTGCCTGCAGCAACTCCCCGTTTGAAGGGAATTCTTCCAGCCGGTCAAGTAAAAAACGCAGGGCACGTTCATCGTCCATGTTGCCCAGCATCCGGCGAATCTGGGTGATGATCCGGTATTCGTTCTGATTGAATAGTTCCTCTTCTTTCCGGGTCCCTGATTTGCTCACGGATACCGCCGGGTAATAGCGTTTTTCCGCCAGTCTACGGCTGAGAACAAGCTCCATGTTACCTGTTCCCTTAAATTCCTGGAATATAACTTCATCCATCTGGGAACCGGTTTCAACCAGCGCTGTTCCAACAATAGTCAGGCTCCCGCCGTTTTCAATATTTCTCGCACTCCCAAAAAATCGTCGTGGTTTTTCCATTGCTTTGGAGTCCAGCCCGCCGGACAATGTTTTGCCGTTTGATCTGGAAAACAGATTGTAAGCTCGAGCCAGGCGAGTGATGGAATCAAGTAAAATTAAAACGTCTTCACCATCAATTAACTGTTTCCGTGCCCGCTGGAGGACGGATTCTGAAGCTTTCACATGATTTTTGGGATTCCGGTCGGAGGATGAAGCCTCAACACGGGCCGGAGTATTCCGTTTGAAATCCGTTATTTCTTCCGGTCTTTCATTGATTAAAAGAGCCACCTGGTTTACTTCCGGATGATTAATATCCACAGCCCGGGAAATTTTCTGAAGGATGGTGGTTTTACCCGCTTTTGGGGGAGAAACAAGCAAACAGCGCTGACCTTTGCCGATGGGAGCTATAATTTCAAGTATTCTTGTTGTATATTCGTTGGATTTGTGTTCCAGGGTCAGTCTTTCGTCAGGATAGGTGGGAGTCATTTGATTGAATTTTTCGTCAAGTTCCTCGTTACTCATAAAAATTTAACGTCCTTTCATAAAATTTGAGCAAAATTATTGTGGTTTGAAAGAAATAAATAATAATAATTAGGTAATAAGTTTAATTCTCTGTAATTTTGGCTGGTGTTTAACCCCGCGGGTGAGATAGAAACATAAACTTGTCTTATGCACCTATTATAGCAATAATAATAATAATGACCAGAATAAACTTAGGAGGCGAGAACGATGAATGAACCTACCAGGACGGAAACTGATAGTCTCGGCAATGTAGAGCTTTCTGCCGATGTCTACTACGGAGCTCAGACTCAACGAGCGAGGGATAATTTTCCTGTCAGTGATTTGACTTTTGACCGTGAATTCATCGAAGCCCTTGGTCGAATAAAAGCAGCCGCCGCCCGGGCTAATCAGCAGCTTGATTTACTGGATAAAAAAAAGGCGGAAGCAATATTTGAAGCAGCCAGGGAAGTGGAAGCGGGGCAGCTGGATGAGCAATTTGTGGTGGATATATTTCAGACCGGAAGTGGAACTTCCACCAATATGAATGCCAATGAAGTTATTGCCAACCGGGCCCTTGAAAAATTGGGAGAAGAGAAGGGGGATAAAAATTGCGTCCATCCCAATGACCATGTAAACCTCTGCCAGTCTTCAAATGATGTTATACCTTCCGCGTTGCACATTTCGACCGCAGAATTGATTTTTAACGCTCTGTTGCCGGCTCTTGAGCAGTTGCGAGAAACTTTTGTTTCAAAAGCTCAAGATTTTAAAGATGTTGTAAAAACCGGTCGAACTCACCTGCAGGATGCTACGCCGGTCAGTATGGATCAGGAATTTGGCGGCTATGCCGTGCAGGTGGATAATAATATTGAAAGAATTAAAAGTTCTCTGGAAAATCTTGTTAAAATTCCCCTGGGGGGAACGGCCGTGGGAACCGGGTTGAACTGTCATCCTTCTTTCCCGGAAGGTGCACTTGAATATATAAATGAGCGCAGTTCTCTGGATTACAAAATTTGTGAGGATCATTTTGAAGCCCAGTCCAATAAAACCGCTGCGGTGGAGATGAGCTCCGCTCTGGCTGATTTTGCCTCCGGTATGCTGAAAACTGTTAATGACTTGCGATGGGCTGTTTCCGGCCCCCGCTGCGGCTTGAACGAACTCTCCGCTCCCCGTCTTCAGCCGGGATCTTCAATTATGCCCGGTAAAAATAATCCGGTTGTAATGGAATCATTCTGCCAGGTGGCCGTCCAGGTGATAGGAAATCACGCCACTGTGTCCACTGCTGGTAGACAGGGAAATTTCCAGTTGAATACAATGATGCCGGTAATGGCCCATAATTTACTGCAGTCCATTCATCTGCTGGCAAATTCTACGGATAATCTGGCTAAGAATTGCCTGGATGATCTGGAAGCCAACAGTGAAAAATGCAATCGGATGGTTGAAAGAAGCCTGGCGATGACCACAGCCCTTGTTCCCCACATCGGCCACGACCGCGCGGCAGAAATTGCCCGCCGGGCTCTTGCAGAGAATAAGTCGGTCGCGGAGGTGGCCGCCGAAGAAGAAGCGCTCCCCCCAGAAAAACTTGAAAAAATAATGGATCCCAAGAACCTGACCGATGGTGGATTCCCCGAATAAATATTATATCTTCCCAATCCTTTATTTTAGTAATAAGCAAAGTTTTAGAAATTCCGGTCCAACTATTTACGTAGATTTGAATATAGACCCGGGCTGGCAGGGGCACAATAGATTTTTAAGGCCTGAAGGGCCGACATAACGGGTTTTTACTATTTTGCCCTTCCAGGGCTCAAACTCAAATAAATAATAAAGTTTTTCTGTTTTAAGAGCGGTTTTTGGGGGATTAAATGTTAACCAACCTGCTGGAGTTCATTATTTCCTCCAGGTCGGCGAAAGTTAACTTTTCAAACAGGTAATCGGGATTTTTTTCTTCCAGGCGTTCGTATTCGGTGTGGCCGGTGCTTACGCCGACGCTTATCATCCCGAGTTCTTCTGCCACCCGGATGTCATGGATGGAATCACCGATCATCAGGGTGCGGGCGGCCGGAAAACCGAAACGTCTTAATCCTGTTTTTGCAATTTGTAGTCTCTGGGGGCCGTCCTCACCAAAACCCCCGCCGGCAAAATATTTCGCCAGTCCCACCGTCTCCAGCTTCAAACGGGCTCCGGGGTAATTATTTCCGGTTATTATCCCCAGCTGCAGGTCAAAACTTGATATTTTTTCCAGTAGCCGGTTCATTCCCGTAATCGTCTCTATGCTATTTTCGATTGTTTTCCCAAGTTCTTCGAAATAGAGTTCAAAAAAATCCCGTTCTTTTTCTTCGGTAAAATCCAGGTCATACCTCTGGAAAGCTTCCCGCAGAATCAAAGGGTCGGTGCGCCCGGAGAAATCCACCGAGTCAAAGGCGCCTTTCGCCCCGAACAATTCCGCAAAGGCTGCTGACATTGCCCGTCGTCCTTCACCACTGCGGGTCAGGGTTCCGTCAATATCAAAAAAGAGAACAGGAACATCAGCGGCCGGGTCCGGGATTTTTTGTAGTTTCAACGGATAAGAACCTTAGTTCAGGGGAGAGGGGGCTTTTTCTGATTGTTCGAACTGTTTGATTTTGTCTTCATGTTTCAATGTGATGTCTATTTCGTCCAACCCTTCAAGCAGCATCTTTTTCCGGAAAGTATCAACCGGGAAATCAAACTCAAGTTCCCCGGGACCGGCGATAGTTTGTTTTTCCAGGTTCACGGTCAATGTGTAGCCCGGGTTATTATTTATTTTTTGAAATATTTCATCCACCTCGGAAGCACTTATTTTTACCGGGAGGATACCGTTTTTGAAACAATTGTTATAAAAAATATCGGCAAAAGAGGGGGCAATGATTGTCCTGAAACCAAAATCTTTCAGAGCCCAGGGGGCGTGTTCCCGGGAGGACCCGCAGCCAAAGTTATCCCGGGCAACTAAAATTTCGGCCCGGTCATAGGGTTCGCTGTTAAGAACAAAGTCCGGGTCCGGTTCCATTCCTTTTTTGTAACGCCATTCATAAAATAAAAACTTACCGAATCCAGTTCTTTCCACCCGTTTTAAAAACTGTTTTGGTATTATCTGGTCGGTATCGACATTTGATTTGTCCAGTGGTGCTACAATTCCGGTGAAAGTTTCAAAAGCTTCCAATTGGATTCAACTCCCTCAATATCCTTCCGGCAGATTATCGCCGAGATCGTAGTTTCTTATATCCACAAAATGCCCTTCAATTGCTGCTGCAGCGGCCATCGGCGGACTGACCAGGTGAGTGCGACTTCCGGAGCCCTGGCGGCCTTCAAAATTACGATTGGAAGTGCTTGCGCACCGCTGACCTTCACCAAGTTTATCTTCATTCATGGCCAGGCACATGCTGCAGCCGGCGTTTCGCCACTTGAGTCCCGCATTTTCAAAAATTTCATCCAGCCCCAGTTTCTCCGCTTCAGCTTTAACTTTCATCGAACCGGGAACTACCAGTCCTTCAACTGAGTCGGCGATCTGTTTGCCCTTCAGTACGCTGGCTGCTGCCTGCAGGTCTTCCAGCCGGCCGTTTGTGCAGGAACCGATAAATACATGATCAAGTTCTATA
>JBNJDC010000009.1:0-15376 GCA_051744565.1 bacterium | reverse complement strand
GATAAAATGAAGAAAATAATTTTATTGTTCATGGTTTTCTTGCTTGCTGCGGGGGGATGTTCAACAGTGGACTCGGGCGGAGAGATTAATATGGAAAATTTATCTGAGGTTGAGGATCGAGATTTGTGTCACTCATTTTCTAAAAATACTGACAATGATAAATTGCGCAGTGAAATAAAAAGGAGAGATTTACTCACCGACCGCGACTGGCAGGTGGTTAACAACCAGGATTCGGACATTGGAACGGAGATGTCCAGGTTGGGAGTGATTTGTTCGCTTGGTAAACCGGACAATAAAAAAGAAATTGAAACAGAGGATGGAGCGCGCACGCAGTGGACTTACTCGGGCTACGGCGATAATACTTACATATTTTTCCAGGACGGCGGCGTTGTTTCCTGGCAGTAATAAAGATGAAGACTGTTAGCAGTTTTCCATGAGAATGAGAACAGGAGTCTGTTTACACAATTTTTTCGGAGTAATAGAACAGGGGGCTATTTCAGGTCTTGAAATAGTGTGTTAAAGGTAGTATCTTTAAAAGTTGAAGGAGAAGGAAGGATCAATATTTTTTAAGGAGGGATCAGGATGATTGGCATGAGTTTTATCAGTTTCCTTATCTTGCTTGCGATCAGTGTGGTGGTCGCTTTGATTTTCCATTTTGGCGGCTACAACATCCGCAGCGGCTGGGATTCTTTTGTAAACAAGGTGATAATTGGCTGGGTTGGAGCCTGGCTGGGCACACCTGTTATAGGGTACTGGCCGGATCGCTTTGACTGGCTGAGCTACAGTGACGCCAACGTTACAATTTGTATTATACCGGCAATCATTGGAGCTTTTGCCCTGGTGATTTTTGCCGTTGATATTGCCCGCACCTGTAAAGAAATTCACAGCGGGGAGTAGGTATAGGCGTAAAATAGTTCTTTGAACATTGAAATTAGATAAACTCTGTGCGCCGGCTCTTTTTTGGGCCGGCGCATTTTTTTATTTTCCATTCCTGATTAAAACCGACTTATTATTTCTTATCCTCCGGTGAGAAAACTTCTTCTGTTAAGATAAAAAGAGCGGCCACTTTTGATATTAGTTTAACCGGTGGTCGGAACGGGGTTGAAAATTACATCGAGAGTCTATCTAAATTTATAAACATGTGATAACATACAGCAATTCAGGCACAGTTCAAACAAATATTAAGCGGGAGGTTCAATTGTGCAGCTTAAGCAAATCGGTCAGCAACTTGAGGATAATGTTCCGGCTGAATTTGCTGAAGAGTGGGACAACGTCGGCTGGATGGTTGGTCCGCTGGAAGAGAAACTCAAGGGTATAGTAGTCTGTGTTGATCCTTCCCCGGAAGCCCTGGAATTTACCCTGGAAAACAACTGTAATCTTCTTCTTTCTCATCATCCGCTCTTTTTTGAACCCGTTAAAAGGTTAACAACCGCTGAGCCTCTTCAAAAAATGGTAATGGAGGCTATTTCGGCGGATATAGGAATTTATGCGATGCATACAAATGCGGACGGCTGTCCGGGGGGGTTGAATGATTTATTTGCCAGGTACCTGGGGCTGGAAGAAACACAACCGCTGGTGGAAAATGAAATGGACAGCAGTTCAGGTTTGGGCCGGGTGGGCAGTTATTCTTCTCCGGTACTGCTTTCGGAAATTGAAGAAAAATTTTCTTCCCACCCGAGGATAAGTTATTTTCAGACTGTTCACGCCGGGGAAGAAGAAATTGAGCAAGTGGCTGTATGTACAGGCAGCGGGGGAGATTTCCTGGATAATGATGTTGTGCGGGCGACCGATCTGTATATAAGCGGCGATATCAAGCACCACCAGGTGGAAAATGCCCGAATGCACGGATTGAATTTAATAAACCTTGATCATTATGAAATGGAGACTTTTTTCTTAAATTTTGCCCAGGAGCTTTTGGAGGATCAACTTGCAGTCGATTGTCCGGTTAGTCTGTTTGAAAGAGAAAATCCTTATCTTCACTATGTAAACAGTAACGTGCAAAGATAACAGGAGGGAAACCAGTGAGCGTAGAAAATGAAATGGCGGTATTAAAAAGGTTGCAGAAGCTGGATGAGGAAATAGATCGCCGGGATAAATTAAGTAAAAAAATTCCCCGGCAGATTGAAGAGGAAGAGGAAAAAATAGAGGAGTATGAAGAAGAACTCGAAGAAATTAAAAATCAGCGGGTGGAGTTGATCAAACAGCGAGATAAAAAAGAGGTAGATGTCCAGGAGTTTGAAGCTGAAATAGAAGAAAAAAAGAGCCAGAAGTTTAACGTTAGTTCCCAGCAGGAGTTTGAATCAATCAACCAGGAGATTGAAACCCTGGAAAGTAAAATGGAAACCGCCGAGGAGGAATACCTGGTTCTTGACGAGGAAATATCTCAGGTGGAAGAGGAGATATCCCAGGTTACAAAAGAGGTCCAGGAAGCTCAGGCCGAGGCGGATGAATTTAAGAAAGAAAGAAAAAAGACGCTTAATGAAAACCAGGAAAAGCTGGAAGAACTTAAGGCAGAACGCGAAGAAGTGGTTGAAGACTTAGAAAAAGTGGACAGTAAGTTGCTTGATAAATACCGGCGAATTCGTAACCATCACACCCGGGCTGTTGTACCTATTGAGGAACACGTCTGCAGTGGCTGTTACACCCGGGTAACACCCCAGCTGATTAACGAAGTGCGTGAGGAGAAAAAGATTTACACCTGTGACAACTGTTCGCGGATCCTCTACTGGGAAGAAAAAGAAGACTCTGATGAGTAGCAGTAAAAAAGAAATTTATCGCTACCTGGAAAGATTAAAAGAAGATTATATTACGGACGAAATAATTTCTGATCTGGACCTTCCCCGGGAAGAAATTAATAAAAAAATCGAGAGCCTCCAGAATATTTTCACCCCCGCGGAGAATCGGGAAGCAAATGGAAAATATTTTTTATATGTGGATGGTGCCTCGCGCAACAACCCCGGTCCGGCCGGGGGCGGAGCCGTTGTTTACGATGAAAATAATGAACAGGTTGCCAGGGACTATCGTTTCTTTGGTTCGCGCCTGACCAACAATGCGGCGGAATACAGGTCCCTGCTGCTGGGACTGGAGCTTTTGCCGGAGGATTGTGGTCAGCTAAAGATACACATGGACAGTGAACTGGTTATCAAACAGCTTACCGGTGAATATTCTATTAACAGTTCTAATTTAAAACCCTATTATGAGCGGGTGAAATCCCGGCTGGAAAAGTTTGATGAACTGGAGTTTGAGGCTATTCCCCGGGAGGAAAATCAACAGGCGGATAAACTGGCCAACAGAGCTCTCGATGAACGGGAGAGCCAGCTGTAGGCTAGAGGAAAGGGAAGGCGTTCCGTTTGAATCTCACCTTGCGTCCGTCGGTATAGAACACAATATGTGAATCCCGGTCAGTTCTAAATATATACCGTGATTTTATACCGTTTTCCTTTAACCTCCCGATGACTTTTTCACTGCCTTCCGTCAGAGGAGAGTTCTCAGCGCGTGAAATAACTGCGAAAGTTGGTTGGGCATATTTCAGAAGTAGGGGACTGGTTGCGCTATTTCCGCCGTGCCGGCCCACGAGAATCAAATCAGTTTTCAGGCTATCTCCCCAGCGTTGAACCAGTTTTTTCTCCTGCTCCCGGGGAAGATGGGACATTATCAGCAGACGGACATTCCCGTACTGGAGGAGAAGGACGTTACTTGCTTCAGCCCGGCTATTTTTGTTTTTGGGTGCGTATAACACCTTTCCTTTTAAACCCGGACCCAGGACGAGAGATTGTTTTTCTTCCATATTTTTTACCTTTGTTTTTGCGCCAGCTTCGCTTTTCAGAATCTGAAAAGGCGGAAATTTATTTTTATACGGGGGGAGTAAAACATCTTTAATTGTTAAATTATTGTAGCGAGCCAGGTCAACCTGGGCCCCCATGTAGTGACTAAAGGGCGTGGTACTTATCATGTAATTCAACCGGTTAATTCCAATCAGTTTAAAAAATGGAATGTACAGATTTTTTGCAAGGTCGTAAGCTGGAATTTTATCGTTGCGGGGGTTAACGCCTTCGCCACCGTCAATAAGTGAAGTGGAATTATCCGGGGCCTGGGTTAACAGAGAACAGCCGTTTTTAACGTCAAAAAATACAAAAGCTGCTTCTTCCTCCTGGCGGCCCGGAATCGTTCCGTCGCCGGGGATTTTCACCTCTTCCAATTCAAACTCTTTTTCGGGTTGAGAATAAAAAATATTCACATATTCAGGTACAGCTTTAAACCAGAGAAATGCGGCCAGAGCAAGCAGGATAAGGCTAATGATTGCTCCCAGGGTTGTTGGACTCTGTTTCTTATCTTCCTCTTCCTCATTTTCATAACTGTCGTGAAAATTTTTACTCACTGTCTGGGTTCCTTCCTGTTTATTTAGCGGGCGGTAGCCTGTTTTTTTAAACTTATAACTGTGATTCTTCCGATACCTTTGATCGCCTTTAATTCATCCAGGTTGTTAAATTTACCGTGTTTTTGCCGGTGTTTAACAATATCGCCGGCAATTGAGCGACTGATTCCCGGGAGGGTCTGTAGTTTTTCTTGATCTGCTTGATTTATATTGATTTTATCCTGGCTGGAAGATGTTTTTTTGTTGGTGACAAAAGGCGTGGAAGAAGTTCGAATTTTATCTTTGATTTTATTATATGTTCCCGAGCCAATACTGGTAACATTTGTAATATCCTCAGGATGGGTGAATTTCCCGTTAATTTCGCGGTGGGTGATAATACGTCTGGCAAATGAAGGACCGATTCCTGGCAATTTTTGCAGCTTATTTTCATTAGTCGTGTTGATATTTATTTTCTGCTGATGGGCAATAATTTTTTTCTCCCGCTCGGTTGTCGGTTGAATGTCTATTTGAGTATTTGGGATGCGCCTCTGCAAATCAGGTTCGAGCTTGAGTTTCTGGTCAGAGTTAAGGGGTGCCCCGGAAGGTTTTTCTTTTGTCAGGGATCTATAAAATCCCGGCAGGGCAAGCAGGCAGAGAAAAAGAAGAAAAAAAGTTAAAGAGTATTGTCCCTTGCTCAAAATAAGGTTCCTCCTGCATAGGGCGTTTTTAAAAAAATAAGACATTCAACATCCTCACCCTCCGGGTGAGAAGGTGATAATATTGTTCTCCGGCAGCGTATACAGCCTGATCATCGCTTGCAAACTATATGGTTATGGCCATTAAACGTTGTGCATCTCACCCAAATATCGTTTGCGAGAATGAGCCAGAGAATTATGTTATCTCCTGATCAAGCATAGGAATCACTCAATTTAGATTATATTAATATTCCAATATAAACATCCTATATCCCGGGATGAATGTCAAACTTGAATATTTAATACTTGAGTTTCGCCAGTATTATGTGGGGGATGCAGGGCAAACTTAATTCCGGTAATAATATAAATTTGATAAAATACTTGCGCCGGTTGGTTGAAATAATTATCCGTGGAATATTGAAAACTGATAATTAGTCCGAAAGCCAGGGCTGTGTTTTTGATTTATAATTTAAAACTTTAAACTTGAAACTTTGAACTTTAAACTTGCGACTCAACTACAGGTGGTCTATTTTGTATTATTCTGAGTTAGTTGACAAGATGGCCGAAGAATGGGACATGAAGCGAACAGAAGCTCGCGATCTTGTTGATCATTTTTTTACTTCAATTGGCAATGTCTTAAAAGAGGACGAACGACTTGAACTGCGCGGATTTGGCGTTTTTGAGGTCCGTGATCGTGACTCCCATACTGGACGGATCCCCGGGGAAGATGTGGAAATGGAGGTTCCCGCCCGGAAAGTACCCGCTTTTAAAGCAAGTAAAAAAATCAAAGAAGTTCTGCGTGAATTAGATATATCCGAGCATAAGGAGCTATCCCCTGCCGATGATTGAATCTATATTTTTTGACCTGGACGGGACATTGTTCTTATCCACCCCGGTTTTACACGAAGCTTACTGCGGGGGGGTGGAGGAATTTAATCGTCAAAATGGCGGTTCAATCAAACCACCGACCGAGGAGGCAGTTTTAAACCAGGTGGGAAATCCGGTTGAAGAGATATATGCCAACCTTTTCCCGGAAGTTCCTCCGGCTGATCTGGAAGAACTGGGGCGGATTATTCTGAATAATTTGCTGGCTGAGATCAGACGGGAAAATGGTATCCTGATTTCCGGTGTTGAAAAAACCCTGGAAAAATTAAATCGCAATTTTGTCCTTAACCTGGTCACCAACGCCCAGCGCGACTACATGGAAACGGTAATACAGACGTATAACCTGGGACGTTTTTTTGCCCGCCAGCGCTGTATACAGGACGTGGAAGGGTCAGAAAAATCAACAATTATCAAAGATATGCTTGCCCATTTTAAATTTTCCCCCGAACAGGTGGTAATGGTTGGTGACCGGGAAAGTGATTACCGGGCGGCCAAAGAGGCCCGGACAAAATTTATCGGCTGTGATTTTGGCCACGCGGGCGAAGCGGAACTGCCCCCGGAATTGGAAAAGATTGATCAATTTTCCGACCTTCTGGACCATCCGCTGCTGGAGAGAAGTATTGGCTCCGACTGAAGGTTATTATTTCAAAGAATATCTGCCCCTGGTCTCCGAGGTGGAACAATTTCAGCAGGCACTGCATAAGCGGCCCCGGCGAAGTTTTCGCGTAAATAAACTTAAGACTTCTCCTGCGGAGATCAAGGAGTATTTTTCCAATTTAAATTTAAAAGTCGAACAGAGTAGTTTTTTCGATGAACTGTTTTATTGGGATGATAACTCCCGCAGAGTTTCGGAGACTTTTCTCTACTGGGCGGGACATTATTATATCCAGGATCCGGTCAGTCTGCTTCCGGTCGCCGCACTCGGGTTAAGCAAAGGGGAAAAAGTTCTTGATTTATGTGCCGCCCCGGGGGGCAAAGCTCTTTATATGGCTGAAATAGTGGGCGATAAGGGTTGCGTGGTCGCCAACGATCCCGCCGGCCGGAGGAGACAGGTTCTGCAGGGAAATATTCAGCAGCTGGGAGCTGCTAATCTGGCAGTTACAGGATATGACGGTCGGTCAGTTCCCGAGGATAAAAAATTTAAGGCCATACTTGTAGATGCTCCCTGCACGGGCGAAGGAGCCCAGCGTTACCCGGAGGGACCGCCGGAGAGAGAGGAGCCGGAAAAACGGCGGGAAATTAGCAAACGACAGTTTGAACTCCTGGCTAAAGCTTATCGTCTGCTGGCCTCAGGGGGGAGAATTGTCTATTCGACCTGTACTTATAATCCCCGGGAGAATGAGGCGGTTGTGAGCCGCCTGCTCGAGCAGACTTCCGCGGAAATTGTCCGGCCGGAATTAGATTTGCCCCATGATCCGGGAGTGGCTAGCTGGGAGGAGCTTGAATTTGACCGGCGGCTGGAGAAAATGTGGCGGTGCTACCCCCATCATTACGGCGGTGGAGGGATGGTCTTTGCCCTCCTGCGCCGGCCGGAGGAATAGATATGGCCCAGGATGCGGAGCTGTTTGTGGAATATTTTAATCGACGATTTGGGGTCCGGGTTAATTACTGGGAAAAATTAGAGATTGATGTGGGGGAAAAAACAGTATACATCAAGCCGGATTTTTTCCCTTTTCCCGAGAACTGGCAGTTCAAAAGCGCCGGGTTTCGAGCCGCACGGCTGACCAGTAAATACTTCAAGCCGGCCAACCGGCTTTTGCAATTGCTGGATAATGAAATAAATAAAAATTTAATCCCCCTGGAAGCAAGTCAGTTCCGGCAGCTTGTTGTTGAGCGGGAAGAGATACCTCTTCCCCGTCTGCAATTAGAACGGGGATACGTAGCGTTAAAATTTAAAAATTATGTTGCCGGCTGTGGTTTCTGGACCGGTAGCCGGTTGCAGACCCAGGTCTCTAAAAGCCTGGGCAATCAGTTTCCCAAAAAAATATTGTAAAACCTAAATTGAGCGATTATTACGCTTAATCAGGAGATAACATAATTCTCTGGCTCATTCTCGCAGCCCTCCAGGCTGCTGTGAGGAATGTATATTCCAATTCAAGCCCCTCCTGGGCTCTGGAATATTCATAATTCCGCCAGAGAACAATGCCATCACCTTCTCACCCGTGTGGTGAGGATGTTGAATGTCTTATTTTCGGGTTTTTACAGCAACGACTTGGCGGACAGGATGTGCGCCAGTGGCTGTATTCCTCGGAGACAGCCGGAGGCTGTCAAGAATGAGAAAATAAGATATTCAATTTTTGAACGTTCATAATCGCTCAATTTAGGTAAAAAAATAATTACGATGTGCATTAAAACCTGACTCATTTTGCAATAACATATATTTATAATCTTCAGCGGTGATTCTATGCAGAAAGAAACTGTTTTTATTACCGGGGCTTCTTCCGGGATTGGAGCAGCCACTGCTCGTTTGCTGGGGCGGGAGGGTTATGAAGTCATCCTGGCGGCCCGGCGCGAAAATATACTGGAAGATATTACAGGAGAGATTAAGCAAGCCGGGGGCCAAGCCGACTATTATCAGCTTGATCTGGCAGACGAAGAGTCTATAGAAAAATGTGCCAAAAAAGTTTTACACGGGGATGATAAACCCGATGTATTGATCAATAATGCCTGATATGGGATTTATGGACTTGCGGAGGATGTTCCGGTAGAGGAAGCCCGGCAGTTGTTTGAAACTAATTTTTTTGGGGCTCTTTCTTTAACCCGCCAGTTGCTCGGGCCCCTTAAACGGTCGGAAAACGGGCGAATAATAAATGTTACTTCCGGCGTGGCCAAGCGAGGATTTCCGGTGATGAATTACTATGCGGCAAGTAAAGCTGCCCTGGAGTCCATGAGTGAAAGCTTGAAAGAGGAACTTGAACCTTATGACATCTGTGTCCAGGTGGTGTATCCCCTGCGAACGGAAACTAGTTTTTCCGCCGCCGCCCGGCGCTATGTCCCGGATGATTTTAGTTTTCCCTCCCACGGTCCCACCCAGGGTGCCCGGAAAGTGGCCCGGGCGATATACCGGGGGATGCAGGGAACCGGCTTTCGCATTCACCCGCATTATTCCACAAAGCTGCTTGGAGTCCTGAATGAAATTTGCCCGGGGCTAACCGCGAAAATGCTTAAGTTAAAACAAATTGTAAGTTCAGCCCTGGGGGACAACTAAGCGATCGAAACCATTTTGTCGGAAAAAAATAGTTCTTGTTCGGAATTTAAGCTTTTTTCTAAACACTAAGTTTCGTTTGCCAAAGGCTTACCGGTCCCGGTTATTCGGGCAGGGGAACCAGCCGCCAGATAAAGCTGTTGTTGTGTTTAACAAGCAGTAAGACGGTGTTTTCCCCTCTTTCGCGCTGTTCTTCCAGGTAGGTGTTAAACTCCTCAAGTCCCTCGATTTCCCGCCGGTCCACTTCGATGATCAAATCTCCACTCCTGAGCCCGTGCTGGCGGGCAAGGGAATTTTGATTTACATTTTCTATTTTCAAAACAGTGCGCGCCGGTCGAATCCCGTGTTCGTTTTCGGCAGTTTCCGGATCTATTTCCGAGAGTTCCAATCCCATTTCCCCGGTTATTCCTTCCGCGCTTGCCTCGGGTTTTTGCTGGAGGGGTTGCGCGGCGGCGGAATCTTTCGGAACCGTTCCCAGGGTTACGGTGGTGGTTTGTAACTCTCCCTCGCGATCGTACTTTACGGTTATTTCTTCACCGCTTTCGTAGGAAAGAACTTTTCGCTGGAGACTGTGGGGAGAATCAACCGGTTCACCGTCGATTTCAGTTATTAAATCCCCGGCCTGCAGGCCGGCTTCTTCTGCCGGGCTGCCCTCCACCACTTCGGCAATAAGAACACCGCTTGTCCGTTGCAGTTTTTCTGCCAGGTCGGAGGTCAGTTCCTGGATCATCACGCCCAGCCAGGGCCGGCGGATTTCTCCGTGCTCGATCAGGTCAGTGGCAGTTCTATGGGCCAGGTTGGAAGAGATGGCAAATCCCACTCCCTGGTATCCCCGGGCACCTTCCGACATTATCATGGTATTAACCCCGATAACTTTCCCCCGGATGTTTATCAGTGGACCTCCGGAGTTGCCCTTGTTAATTGCGGCATCGGTCTGGATAAAATCCTCGTATCGCTGGGTGCCGACGGCCCGGTGGGTGGCACTGACATGACCGACGCTGACCGAGCTTTCCAGGCGAAAAGGGGCCCCGATAGCAATGGCCCATTCTCCGATGCGAACTTCATCCGAATTAGCAAACTCCACCGTGGGGAGGTCCTTCATGTTTATTTTGATTACCGCCAGATCAGTTCCCGGATCCGAGCCGATAATCTTGGCTTCGGCCTGCTGTCCGTTGGTGAGTTGAACCTCTATTTCATCTGCATCCTTGACCACGTGATGATTGGTGAGAATATAACCGTTATCTCTGATTATCATTCCGCTGCCCAGGGAAGTAACTTCCTGCTGCTGCTCTGGCATCTGAAAGCGGTCGCTAAAAAAGTCACGGAAAAACGGATCATTCATGAAAGGATGGCGTCTTTCTATTTTTTTGCGGGTGAAAATTGTTACCACCGCTGGTTTTACCCGCCGGGCGGAGTGGCCGATGGCCCGCTCAAGATTTTCTGCTGTTTTTAAAGCTTGCTCGGGAATTTCAGTTTTTGTTTTATTGCCATCATAGGTTGTTGTTTCCCCGTCGGCGGCAAAACTTGTGAACTGGTAGGTATTCTGGAGGGAGCCGAGTAAAAATCCCCCGAACAACATGATTATTCCAAAAATAAGCACTTTACGGCCGCTGAAATTTTTCATAATTTGTCACCTCATAGTTAAATATTATACCTGTAGCTGGTTGTTAAAAGTATAAATATAATTTTTAAGTTCAGTATTCCAGCCTGTTTTTATTTTGGTAATTATTATATAAAATTTTGAAAAAGAATCATCATGTCTGCTATTCAGCGGAGGAATTGTTATGGAAGGGGCTTTGATTTTTATTTCTGATATCCACGGGAATAAACTCGCCCTGCAGGCAGTTCTGGAGCAGTTGAAAGGTAAAAACATCTACTGCCTGGGCGATATTGTCGGTTATGGACCCCGGCCGGCCGGATGTGTAGAAATAATACGGAACAACTGTCGTGAAACAATCCAGGGAAATCACGATGCAGCCGTGACCGGGCAGCATGATTATACAACTTTTACTGCTCCGGCCCGCCGGTCCACACAATGGACAAGAAAGCGGCTAAATTCCGGCCAGTTGAATTTTTTAAGAAATTTACCGTTAAGTTTGGAAAAGTCTAACATTTGTTTGTATCACGGTAGTCCCGCCGAGCCCCTGCGGAGATACGTGGAAACACCGGCGGATATCCAAAGCGCTTACCATGAAACGGAGAAACCTGATTTACTGGTCCTGGGCCATACCCATAAGCCATACCTTTACCTGGTTGAAGAAGATGAGTTGATCGCCGGGGCGATAGAGCCGGGGGAACGGATTGAACTTCCGGCGGGCGGGGCGGTTATGAATCCCGGCAGTGTTGGTCAGCCCCGGGATGGCGATAGTCGGGCCGCCTACGCCTGTTACTGGCCGGAGAGTAAGGAAGTTTCTTTTTACCGGGTTCAATATGATATAGAAGAAGTGTGTGAATTGATCGAGAAAGAAAATCTCCCCGATTTTCTCTGTGAGCGCCTGCGCGAAGGGTATTAGGGTTAAATTCGGTTCCTTGTTCCTGGGTGATTTTTACATCTTAACCGCTCTGTTTTTTTGGGGCGATGCTGGCCTGCTTCTGCGAGTAATATTTGTTTAAATTGACAACCCGTATTCTGAGTTGTACAATTTAAGGCGTTAAATTAAGCGGGTGTAGCTCAGGGGTAGAGCGTCTCGTTGCCAACGAGAAGGTCGTGGGTTCAAATCCCATCACCCGCTCCTTAAATTCAGCTGAAAGCCAAAAGCGGAAAGTTGAAGGCTCAATCCTTCAAAAACGCGAAAGTCTTTTTCCATGATATACTGAACTGTATAGGAATAGCGATTGATATATATGTGCAGTTGGTTCTGGGGGGCTTTCAGCTTTAAACTTGTAGCTTTTAGCTGTAGTTCTCGGAGGCGTAGCCAAGTCCGGTCAGGCAAGGGCCTGCAAAGCCCTCACACGTCGGTTCAAATCCGACCGCCTCCTCCATTAAATCAGTTGCGGGTTACGAGTTGCTGGTTGCGAGTTTTAACCTTCCTCAGTAAAATTTTCCTTACTTTTTTAGCTTTTTCTTGAAATTGCAGGCGGTTTTTTTCGCCTCTTTGCCTGCTCGCATCTTCGCTTCCTCGCCTCTTCTTGAACTTAATCCGGCGGCGCGGGTTTTCCTGATTTATCCCGGCAGATCAGTGCGTAGAAACCGACGGCAATAGGCATTGCGGTCAGGAAGCCGAGGGCGCCGCCCAGGGCCCGGATCACTTCCACCGCTACCAGGTCTCTGTTCAGGGAAACCCATGTCGGGGTGGGAAGCAGGTAAAAATTGAGCAAAAGGTATAAATTTGCCCCTGCATAGGCCAGCAGCAAGGTGTTGGTCATTGTGCCGACCAACCGGCGGCTGACGGTCAAAGAACGCTTGAGTAATTCAGTAAAATTTAAGTCCGGCCGGCTTGTTGCAATTTCTGCCGTAGAGGAGGTTACATCAATTGACACGTCAAGAATAACTCCCAGGGCACCGATGAGAGTAGCCCCTATTATCAGGTTGTTAAGATTAATTTGTGCTATTTGTCCGGGGAAATAGCGCATGGCATAATCAAGGGTTTGAAATACGTCGCTGAATAGTCCAGTTACCCGAAACAGGTGAGAAACTCCGGTTAAAAAAACAAGAGAAATTATTCCGGTGGCCAGGGCGGTTAAAATGGCTGAAAGCGCCCGTCGGTTAAAACCCAGGCTCCCGGGAAGAACCAGCAGGGAAACAAGGAGATAAAAGAGACTTATCTCCAGCATTATCCAGCTCCCCCCCTGGATCCGGGGGACGGTCCAGAAAATAAAAAATAAGCTTCCGGCAAAAACACTGAATAAACCGCGAGCGGTGACTTTTCCGCCCACCAGCAGGCAGATAAGGACACAAATGCCGAATAGAAGGAGGTAGCGCCAGCTGCGGTCCAGGTTGCTGATTAGCAGCCGGTCGTCGGGGGTCTGCTTGACTAAAACTGATTGTCCGGCTGTCTGTAATTCTTTGTCCAGGCTGATTCGTTCGCCGGGGATTTTTACTATTTTCTTTTCACCGGAAAAATTAACTGCAACTTCCCACCCATCAGAAGAACGCTCGTAAAGTGCGCCTCTAAAAAATTTGCCTCCGTAGACGAAATGTTCAACAAATGGATGAGTCCTGATGTCCAGGTCGGAAGGGACATAGTTGCCGCGCTCGGGTTGGGTGGCCCCGGCGGAGGGCGAAAATAATACGATAAGTCCAAATAAAACAGCAACCACTAATAAAAATTTCTTCATTTCCTGTTACACCACCAGGCGGTGAAGAAGGAAGTGATAGGAATAATTAACGCCAGGCCGGTTAAACCGACAAAAACTCTAAGAATTTCAATACCTACAAAATTGTAATTAATAAATCTCAGCCAGGATAAATCAAAAACGTGCAAAGCCAGCAGGAGAGGAAAAGCCAGGCCAAGGTAGGCAAAAATCAATGTATTTATCATTGTCGATAATATTTCAGATCCGACCTTCATGCCGCTATTGTAGGCCTTCTTGAGGTTAACCCGTGACTGGTCCCGGGTTATCTCATCAATAGTAGAACCAATAACCACGGCTACGTCCATTGCAGCTCCCAGGGTACTGATGACAATTCCCACGGTAATCAATTTCCATAATTCTTCCGCTTGTATTCCGGCTTCGGTATGAATCCGGGTAAGAATAAGCCGACTGTTGCGGGCCAGGGAAGCGTCAAGATGCAAGAAATCAAGTCCCAGTATCGAAAGAAGAAATAATACGATAGATACCAGGCAGAGGGAACTGATGACGGGAAGTGTAGCCCGGGCGTTACGCATTATCAGCAAAACTGTTGTTACAATTGTTACCAGGCAGATGAAAATCCCCGCCGGGAGGATTAATTTTCCCACAAATATAAACGGGAAAAGAAAATATAGCAATAGGCCCACCGTGAATATGGTGGCGGCCAGACCGGCCAAACCTTCCCAGCGCCCAACGGCAAACAGGAGCAAACTGACGACAATAAAAAGAACAATAATATGATAATCCCGGCGCTGTTGGCCGAGAATAAGTCGTTGTATTTTTCCGTTTTTATACTGGAGAGTGCCAAGGAATTTTTTGCCAACTTTAAGGAGCTTGTCGTAATCTTCATGTCCCCACTGGTGAAGCTGATGGATTATTGTGTCGCCCCTGTTTTTACCGGAATGGATGGTAAATAATATTTCGGCCGGGCCGGAATCGCCAAAGTCGGGGGCTTCCAATACCCGGGTAACTTCAAGGACAACGGCTTCTTCGTTGTCTTTTGCCCGCAGCCGGGCAGTTAAGCTAAAAAATAAAAACAAGACCAGCAGGCTGATAATTATTTTTTTCAAGTTATTCACCGCGTGTCTTCAAGGGTTCACAGAAAGTAACAATATTGTTTTGCAGCAGGTTTGACTTTATAATATGTTAACAATAAGACGATAAAAAATCATTAACCCGAGCAAACTATGCGGGCGTAGTTCAATGGTAGAACACCAGCTTCCCAAGCTGGCAATGCGGGTTCGATTCCCGTCGCCCGCTTTTTAGTGTGAAAGTGGGAAAGAGTCAGGTGTGAAAGTAAAAACGTAAATATAAAAGTCTCCGGTGAATAGTTATACTTGCCCCCGGCTCCCGCTGAAATTACTTATATTGCCCTCCACAGGGAAAAATAATGTTAAAGTATTTTCTTTAATCAGCGATAATTGTAA
Source organism: bacterium (assembly GCA_051744565.1). GTDB lineage: Bacteria > T1Sed10-126 > T1Sed10-126 > T1Sed10-126 > T1Sed10-126 > CAZKRS01. Next base: position 517 of record JBNJDC010000009.1, on the reverse strand, counting down.
CAGAAACGGTCGGAAGGACCGTTTGCTTGTTCAGTGTCTCATATATCTATTATATCTATATCTCATGAGCCCCAGGGGAGAACTTCTTTCCTTTGGGGCTTTTTTCTTTCTGAATTTAGATTACAATCAACATATAATGAACTTACAAAAACTATTGAGCAACGAAAACACGATATTCCTTGATTCGGGATTTACGGGGCGGCCTTTGCTGTTTTCCGAACCGGAGAAGGTATTGACCGCTCACTCGCCGGCTGAAATCAAGCCCACTTTTGAAGAGATAAAACGAGCTGTTGAAGCCGGGTATTATTGCGTGGGATTTATTTCCTACGAGGCCGGCCGGATATTGATGGATATGCCGGTCCGTAAATCAGGTTTTCCCCACCTGTGGTTTGGCGTTTTCCCCCGGTCAAAAAAAATGGTCGTGGAGGACAAAAAGTTTCGTTCTCCCCCGCCGGCAATTGAACCGGAAGCAGAAATAGATTATGATCGTTACCGACGTGGTTTTCAACGGATAAAA
>JBNJDC010000008.1:0-15494 GCA_051744565.1 bacterium | reverse complement strand
CTCTCCTTCAACTGGTCCGACCGGCATACGGAGCTGCCTCCTGATCGGCCCGAGCGGGTTCGCAATGACGACCTGGGGACTGTGGACAATAAAAATCTGGGTTTTAACACCGGCCTGGGAACGCCTGGACGTTACCCTGATTTTAATTTTAACTGGTCGCGCCAGGATAAGGAAGTTTACCAGATGCGGCGGGAACGCCAGTGGACGGATGAAAATAAAAACTGGAAGCTGGGAAGCAATTATTCACAAAATTTTAAGGAACCAATTTTTAATTTTATTCCCGTCGGCCACCGGTTGAGTGTTTCGGCCGACGGTTCTTACCGCCGTAAATGGGTTGAAAAAGAAAGCTTTGGCGAAGTTGATGTCAGTGAAGAGGATCGTGAAGAAGGAAAAAGAGATTTTTCTGTTGATTTTGGCGTTCACCCCTGGAGCTGGATTTCACTTCATCCTTCTCTTAATTTTAGTGACCTGAATCGTGAAACCCTGGATGAGTCGGGCCTGGTTAAACGTAAACGGGGCGGGAGTCTCCAGGTTCAGCCGGATGGATTCTGGGGATTGGATCCTTCGGCTGATTTTAACCTGGATCTGCAGGAAAATTTTCAATCGGGAGAAGGAACAAAAAATGTATCCATTTCCGGAAATTCAAATTTTTCTTTTAAAACTACGCCCCGCCGGTGGTGGTCGGGGCTTGAATTTCTTACCATGCGTTATAGTTTTAACATTGATAATTCCGGGAAGTATGATGATCTGGGGAAAGAATCCGTCCGGAGGGTGTACGATGATTTTTTTGAGGATTTAAGCTGGATTGTGGACGGTGCGGACCTGGAGGTGGCCTCCGATGAGCTGTCCATATTTCGTTCCAGCGCCAGCAAAAAATTATCTCACAGTTTGCGGGGAAATTTGGATTTATGGGATCCTCTTTCAACCCGCTATAATATCAGCTTTAACGAGAATTTAACCCAGAGCGACGGTTCGGTTGAAAAAACAAAATCTCAATCTTATTCACTTAACAACAGCCTCGCGCTCACAAAAGTAAGCAACTGGTTCAAATCTCATGCCGAGAATTCCAGCCTGGAGGTGAAATACAGTCTTTCTCGCTCGAGAACTGACCGCAAACAGAGCCAGAATCATAAACTGCGGACGGGGTGGAACACTGGCTGGGGGCCGCGCTGGAATACCAATGTTAATTTTAATGCCGATTACGAACTGGAGGAGGATAGGGCGGTTACCAGGAAAAAATATGCTTTTGCCCCGGCCCTTGATTTTAGCTGGCTGGTTAATAAACCGGACGAAGGGGGAATTCTCTGGTTTGATAAACGTCTTGAGTTAAACGGTGGGATATCGGCTGATTTTAACAAGCAAACCGAAGACGGTCAGACCGAGGAGGATAATTACAGTTACTCGGGGAATCTTGGCACGGGATACAACGTTAGCGAACAGATTAAGACCAGTTTTTCCGGTAGTTTTAAAGTTTATCGGGATAATTATCGGGAGGCAAACGACAGAAATGAGTATTCCATCCAGGGCTCGGTTGATTTCAGGTTCTAATCCGGAGAGCAACGGTTGTTTTATAGTCAATGCCGGTAGTCTGTCGATAAAATAGCTAAATTTTATTACTTAAATTTTTTTGTCTTTTAAATGGAACACCTTTTAAGTTTTAGATTATGTAAAATTTTCAGGACCGGGGATTAATATTTAGTATTTTTAAAAAAATAAACCGGTTTGACGCACGCCCTGTTAGTGTGCTATATTGTAACTGTGGAGTTAAAACTGAAAAAACATAAAAGGAGGTGAGTTTTATGTTACGGAATATGAAAGATCTAATTGCCCGCGAAGAGGCCCAGGGAATGGTTGAATACGGCCTGATCGTCGGGTTGATTGCGATTATTGTAATTGCGGTTTTTGTTGCTCTTGGTCCTCAGATTACTGCTCTTTTTGAGGAAACAGTTGACACTCAAACCCTTGAGGAAGGTCAAACTGAGCTTGATGCAGCTATGAACGGAGATACCACTTCTTGATTTTATAACTCAGAAAATAATTGTCCCGGCCCCCTGCAGGGGTCGGGACTTTTTTATTTTTATTTATACCGGGTGATGTAGTTGGGTGATAATAAAAAAGGTCAGTATATGGTTGAATTTGCCCTTTCTTTTTCGATTTTTATTATTTTTGTAATTTTTGTAATCGATCTAGGGCTTTTAATATATAATCATAACCTTTTTTACCATGGAGTGGCCCGGGGAGCCCGGGAGGCCGGGCTGGGTGGAACAAATGAAGAGATTCGCCAGGCGGTTCGTGATGAGATCGTCGGTAGTTATTTTCCTACCATATTTTTGAAAGCCGAAGTTGAATCAATTGATATTACGCCTTCCGAGGAGATACTGCGCGTTGACGGTCGAGAAGTGGAGGTCGGTATGGACCCCCTCTTTGGCATTGGTCTGCCCTTTTTAGGAGCAATTGCCGTAGAAAAACCAATCAGCAGCCGGATGGTCATTATTCAACAAAATGACAGCGACCGGGACGGCTGCAAGGATGATTTTTCCGGGTCTACTACCCCCTGTAACAGTTACCGCAATTTTTCCAGTACCTCGGCCGGTGATCATAATAATAACGGTATTATTGACGGTTATCGCTTCAACGGTTCGGATACAGATCCGGATGGGGATGGAAACCACTGGCGGGGGGATACGGTGGCCATTGCTTACTTTAATAACGCTTCCTGCGCCGGATATTATATATATCGTCCCCACAATGACGGGGAAAGAATAGGACCGGTGGATTGCGGTACGGTCGAAGGTATTTCCGGGACAGTCTGGGAGGATTGGTTTGACGGCTGGTATCATGCGCCGGAAGTCTGGGATGACGGAACTGAGTCGCCGCTGCAGTTGTTTGAACGTAAACTTCCCCGCCGGGCAGTTGATAATTCTTCCCTCCAGAGTTTTGTGAGAATATTGCGTACGGCCTATGACAGTGATAACGACGGTTGGGAGGACAGGTTTGATGAAAACCCCGATGATCCAACAGTTCATTAATATTTCAGCCGAAGAAAACGGGCAGGCCCTGGTTGAAATGGTAGTTATAGTAATTATTTCCCTGATGATCGGGATTGGTATTTATGAAGCCGGTGTATTTCTTCACAATGTTTCCGTTTTAAATGCTGCGGTGGATCATGCGGCTACTTATGCTTCCCGGGGGGCCCCGGTGGAAAAAATAGAAGCTGCACTTATCCGGGAAGGAAGAAATTTACTGGTTGGAGCTTTTTCCCAGCAGGAGTTTGATCCGGAAGGTATTATAATTCAGGTCTGGAATCCCGCCACCGGGGAAAAACTGGCCCCCACGCAAAATTCGGAATATTTTTTGCCTCGCCGCAAGCGCGTGGCAGAATATATGTTCTGGGCGGAGGGGTATGAAATCAGGGTGGGATTAAATTATAAAGCCGGGATATACATTCCCTTTGCCGGACCGGTAACCATACCGTTTACCACGGTTACCTCCGCCCGGACAATCCAGGCCGCCAATGATATTGATCGGGACGGCATGGTGGATCATTACGAGGCCCAATACGTGGCCCATGTTTTGAAGGAAGTTGAGGATATGAAATGGAAGCATCCGGTTCACCGGGATGAAACGGGTGAAATTGACAGTCGGGATGTAGATATAGACGGGGATGGAACTGTAAGTTCTTCGGATGATTATCCTTATGATTTCAACAATGACGGCCGGGAGGATAAATATTCTCCGGGCGACAACAGGTTGAACTACAACCCCGTAGTTGGCCCTTCGGGCTGGTTGGTTGAACCTTGAATATTTCTGAATAAAAATTATAGTTTTGACCTACAACAAATATGTGCTATATTATTGTAAAGACACTAATTAAGACAATAGTTCTTGAGAAACTATAAAATGTTCCCTTAAAGGTGCTTTAGATGCAGAACCGGACAATGATAATTATCGCAGTGGCTTTATTTATTGTGGCCGCCCTCCTTGGGTTGTCTATATTTGCTGTTTTGTATTTAACCACCACTGAACCCCATCCTGTGCCCGTGGCGACCGATAATATCCAGGCCAATCAAGAAATCCAGGGATATCACCTTGAAACCCGGGATTACGGTGAACAACCACCATCTGATGCCCTCACCGAAACGGATCAGATAGTGGACAAGGTTACGGCAACCAGGATTGAAAAAGGAAGTCTGTTTAGCGGGGATGATTTGCGCGATCAATTTAAAGTTGTTCAACTCAGGCAGGAAATTAAATCCGGCCGCCGTATTGCCGGTGAGATGCTTCATACGGTTTATACTGATCAATTTCCGGCCGGGGCTTACAGCAGTGTTGACGAAGTAAAAAATAAAATTGCCAGCCGTGATCTGGAGGCGGGTCAGCCGGTAACTGAAGAGGATATTTACCAGCAGGAAGAGGATTTTGTTGTTGCCACCGAGTCAATTGAGCCCAATACAATTATTCGCGAGGAACAGGTAAAATTGACTTCCCGGCCGCCGGAGTATCCCGATGGAATCACAAAAACGGAGCTGGTAGCCGGTGAAGTTAGTCGACATCGAATCAAACCTGACGAAGTTATCCGTGAATCCGACCTTCATGCCGGCGAACTGAAGCTTTCCCATTTTATTCCCCTTCATCGCCGTGCTGTTGCGGTGCCCGTACAAAATTATAACTCTGTGGGGTATATGATTAATCCGGGGGATCTCGTGGATGTATACGTTTATTCGCCCGATAATTCAGCGACGTCGAGGTCCGGGGAAGAGGAAGAAGGTGGGATAAATCTGCACAGTTTACAGATGATTGCGGATGCCGCCCGGGTTCTCACCTTAAACAGAGCCGATAAGACGGTTTATAAGCGCGAGCAGATGAAAGAGGATAAATTAAGTTTTGATTACGATCAATTAACGATGGGAGTTACTCTTTCCGAGGCGGAAAAAATTAATCTTGTCCGGGGAATGCAGCACGAGGATGAGCCGGTCCGATTCTTTGTCCTACTTCGCCCGCGAAACCTGGAAAGCAAATACGGTCTCCGGAGGATAACAAATTTCGACCTTTACGACCAGGAGGAGCGCAAAACAAAAGATATGGAGAAAATCATCGAGGGACGTGAGGTGGAGGTTATTCATGGCGATGAATCACAAACATACAGGGTGCCCAGGTACTGATGAAATTTAAACGTTTAATTTCACTGGCTACGTTGTTTATATTTTTATTGCAGATGCTTTTACCGTTTAGCTTTGTTTCAGCCCGGTCCGTGCGCCAAATTGAAGTCCCTCTTCAAGGGGCTGAGGTTTTAAAAATGAACAGTGAAATTTCCCGCGTGGTTCTTGGGAATCCCGAACTGGCAGAGGTAAGCGTTGTTACAACTCGTGAAATTTTACTGGTTGGTAACCAGCGGGGGGTTACAACTTTTCACGTGTGGACAGAAGATGGCCAGCAGGAGTTCAGGCTTAATATAAGTGACAGTCCGGAGCGAGATGATATTGATAAAGAGGGACTATTGCGAGAACTCGGGGTAGTAGATGAAGATGGTAAAGAATTACGTATGTTTACTCCCCAGTACCGGGACCTGGATGATTTTGAAGAATATTTTGATGAATTGCTGGGAGAAGAGGGGGAAATTTTACTTAGCGATCAGGTGGCCGGTCAGATTTATGTTCTTGCTCCCCCGGAGCTGTTGGATCAAATTCAAGAACTGGTTGATCGGCTTGACGTACCGGATGAGGAGATGCAGTTTACGCGGCGGGTTGATCTTGAAAATCGTTCGGTTACTGAATTAATAGATAAGGTTGATGAATTGCTTTCCGAAGAGGGGAAGGCAGTTCTGGATGAAGAAACTAACTCTATTCTTTTAGTGGATAAAGTTTCACGGGTGAAAGAAATAGAAAATTACCTCAAAGGCTTGGATGTTGCCACAGTGGCTCAAGTTCGAATTGAAGCTCGTTTTATGGAAATGTCGGAGGAGGCCAGTCGTAAAATTGGTGTAGATTGGTCATATGAGGGTACGGTTGATGGTAGCCCGGCTGATGGGAGTTTTTCCTCGTCAATTGGGAGTGAAGGCTTGAACATGAGTTTAGGTAATTTGGGCATTAGTGGTGAAAATTTTGAAGCTAAAATGCAAATGTTAGAAAGTGAAGGGTTGGCCAATTTAATTTCATCGCCTAATGTTATGACCCGTAATCAGCAGGAAGCAACATTGGAGGTACTTAATGAGAGGACTTACATTGCTGATTATGATGCTACAGCAGTTGAAGGGACTGTAGAGGTAACCCCGGTTATAGAGACCATTGCCGAAGGTATAACGTTGAAAGCCACTCCGCTTATTGCAGGCGAGGAGGTTATACAGTTAAGTTTGGCTCCAGAATTAAGTATTGTAACATTTGAAGAAAAAGGTATAACAGTAGCGGGTGATGACCGGACAATTGAGATTCCGTCTCAAGATCGTCGCGGGGTAGATCTTGAGGTTGCCTTAAAAGACGGGCAAACTCTTGTTATTGGTGGATTAAGCCGGGAATCTTCTAATAATGATGAGAACAGAGTTCCGTTGCTGGGTAAGATCCCATTGATTGGAACTTATCTTTTTGGTTATCAGTCGGATGAAAAGGAATCCCGGGAAATTAATATTTTTCTTACTGCTGAAATTGTAGAATTAGATGAGCAACCCGAAGCTGCCAGTCCTTCAGAAATCAGAGATACCGTCCCCGAAGAGACGAAACTGCTTGAATAATTACGCGGGGAGATAAATTATGGATACAATATCTATTTTGATTGCTGTCCCTGGTGTTGATAAGCGAGTTGAGTTAAAAAAAACACTCTTTGAAGATAAAGATATGGAAGTCGTCGGGGAGGTGGAAGATCCCGAAGAGTGTTTGAAAGAAGTTCGGGACAAGCAGCCTGCCTTGCTCCTTCTTTCCCTGGAACTGGCCGGGTCTGACGAACTGGAGGGCCTGGTTGAAGATATTATTAATGAAGCTCCTCAAACCGAAATTATTGTTCTGGCTCCCGATGAGGAAAGAGAGTCCGAAGCCCACGGTTTGATTCGCCAGGGAGTTTATGATTTTTTAGTTGAACCGGTAGAAGCTGGAGAACTGGTTGATACTGTCCGCGATACTTTTGAGGTTACCCGCCGTCGCCAGGAAAAACTACAGGAAGTAATTTCCGGAAGGGCTCCCGGCCAGTCGGAACGGTCGGGGCGAATAATTTCTGTATTTAGCACCAAGGGGGGAGTTGGTCGCTCTTTAATTGCGGTGAACCTGGCCTGTGGACTTCGCAGATTGACTTCCAAAAGGGTTGCTCTTGTTGATCTTGATCTGCAGTTTGGTGACGATGCTGTATTGCTGGATATAAAGCCCACAAACATGATTTCCACTCTTGCCCGGGACTGTAAAGAGGTTGAAAGCGTGGATTATGATTTGCTTGATTCTTATATGCATACACATGAGCAGACTGGAGTCGATTTACTTCCCTCCCCCGGTCAGCCTCACGAGGCTGAATTTGTTTCGGAGGAGGACGTTCAAAAAATACTGAAGGCGCTGCGCCGACACTATCATTATATAATTATTGACACCTCGTCCCACGTCTCCGAGCCGGTGATTTCTGCTATAGAATCCTCCGATTTGGTCTTATTGCTTCTTACCCTTGAACTGCCGACAATTAAAAATGGTAAGCTTATGCTGGATCTTATGGATGAGCTCGGTTTATCCCGCAACCTGGTTCGAATTGTAATGAACCGGGACGTTCCAAATTCAGAAATTCAGCTTGAGGAAGTGGAAGAAGCCCTGGGTGAGGACATAATTGGCAGCTTGCCCAGTGCCGGACAAATTGTGATGCCTTCCATTGATGAGGGAGTTCCCGTGCTTGTATCCCATCCCGAGTCCCAGTTCAGTAATTCTCTAATGGGATTGCTCCGAAAAATTGTCACCGATGAGTTTGAACTTGAGGAAGAAATTGTCCCCGAACAATCTCCGGAAGCCGAGGGGGCGGGAGTGGATATCAATTTACCTGATCCACTTCACCGCCTGGGAGCGGGACTGATAGATTATGGTATTACTGCCGCTTCCTGGGCAATATTTATATTGCTCGGGGTTATTACCTCAGTTTTTATTTCCGGAGTACCCGGGGTAGTTTTGGGAGTAATAATTGGTTTGCTCGGGGGTTTCATACCTCTTGGTTATTTCACCTATTTTCACGCCGACGGCCAGCCGCCGGGGAAACGGCTGCTGAATATTAAATTAATCCGGCCGGGGGAGGAAACGGTGTCTCCCGAGGTGGCCCTGGGGCGAACTTTGGCTTCGTTTGTTTCGGCCCTGCCCCTGGGACTTGGTTTCTGGTGGGCTTTCTGGGATTCCGCCGGCCAGACCTGGCACGATAAAATTGCCGGCACTTACGTGGTTCCGGTCGAAGAAGAGTAACCCGGCCTTTAACTTGAAACTTTGGATTGTATTTATATGTTTGGAACCCTGCCGTCAAGTTGATATAATTCTATTATATGGGCTGGAGATGCATAAATATATTCCACTTTCAAGTATGAGGTTGTGAATTATGTCCCTTTTACAGCGGCTGGAAAAGGCCAAGGACGGCGAGGCCAGTCGTAAAAAATCCGGTGGGAGTTCCGAGCCTTCCTCGCCTGAAGAACGTCTTAAAGAAGAAGTCCATAGCCGTGTGGTTGAGCAGATAGGTTCTGATGCCATGCAGATGGGGGAAGCTGAAGATAAGAGGGATCAACTGCGGGGGAAAATAGAGGAACTGGTTATTACAGTTGGCTCCGAACAGGGGATCAGTCTAAGCCGGTCCGAGCATGAACGGGTTATTGAAGATCTGTTAAACGAAATTTTAGGTCTTGGACCTATTGAACCGCTTCTGGATGAACCGGATATTACAGAAATTATGATCAATGGTCCGGACAAGATTTATGTGGAAAAAAAAGGCCGATTGACGGAAGCAGATGTTGCTTTTAAAGACGACGAGCATTTGATGAATATGATTCAAAAAATTGTTGCCCCGCTCGGTCGGCGGGTGGATGAAAGTCAGCCCTACTGTGATGCACGTCTGCCCGATGGTTCCCGGGTAAACATAATTATTCCTCCCCTGGCCCTTGAAGGACCGACTGTTACAATACGTAAATTTGCCGAAGATCCCTTTGGCGTTGAAGATTTAATAGAGTTTGGCACACTTTCTCGTCAGATGGCTGACTTTCTCAACGGTTGTGTAGACGCGGCTTTAAACATTATTGTATCCGGTGGAACCGGTTCCGGTAAAACCACCACCCTTAACGTTCTTTCTAGTTTTATTCCCCATGATTTAAGAATTGTTACCGTTGAAGATTCAGCGGAACTACAACTTCAGCAGGATCATGTTGTTCGCCTGGAAACTCGACCGCCAAATATAGAGGGCGAGGGGGAAGTAACGATGCGCGACCTGGTTAAGAATTCCCTCCGGATGCGTCCTGATAGAATAATTGTTGGTGAATGCCGGGGCGGGGAAGCCCTGGACATGCTCCAGGCCATGAATACCGGTCACGACGGTTCGCTAACGACCGTTCACGCCAATAACCCCCGGGAATCTATTTCGCGCCTGGAGACGCTGGTTATGATGGCCGGTATGGATCTGCCCCAAAAAGCAATTCGTGAACAAATTTCTTCAGCTATTGACCTGATTGTTCAGCAATCAAGATTGCGTGACGGGAGCAGAAAAATTGTTTCAATTACTGAAGTGCAGGGGATGGAGGACGATACGGTAGTTCTTTCGGAAATATTTACTTTTGAACAGGAAGGAATGGTGGACGGAGAAATTGTTGGGGAATTGAAACCAACCGGTGTGCGGCCTTCCTTCTACGAGCGGTTCAAGCAGGAAGGAATCGAATTGCCGCCGGATCTTTTTGTGGAAGAGAGTTAAATGTCCGGTACTTTAATACTTCTGTTAATTCTTGCCCTGTGTGCTCTCGGAATATTAATTGTTCTTTTTTCTCTCAAGCGGCGGGAGAAAAAAGAAAAACTCACCTTGAAAGAAAGAATTCGTCCCTACGTGGACCAGGCTTACCGCCAGGAGCTGGCCCGCCGGAAATCAGCTGAACAAGAGACGGAAAGTTCAGCCCTCCTGAGTGGAATTGCCGATTATTTCTCTGAAATGGCCCTCAGTGAAGAAATCCAAAATAGAATTCAAAACTGGTTATTGCGCTCCGGGTTAAAGGTGCGCCCGGCGGAATTTGTTATTATCTGTATAATCTGCATGATAGTTTTTGGTTTTTTATTTGGTTTGATGGGGACTTTTGCTGTCGGCGGCTGGGGGTCGACATTTGGGATAGTGGGTTTTTTGATTGGCTGGATTTTTCCCTGTGTTTACGTTATATTTTGCTACAGGAAACGGATGAGTAAATTTAACGACCAGCTTCTTGATTTAATCACACTGCTCTCCAACGCATTAAAATCCGGGTATGGATTTGTTCAGGCTCTCAAACTGGTCTCCGAGGAGGCAAATCCGCCCGCTTCCGACGAGTTTGGTCGGGTTATACGGGAAAACAACGTGGGTAGTTCAATCGAAGAAGCTTTAAATCGCCTGGTGGAGAGAATGAATAGCGAGGACCTGGACCTGGTGGTGACGGCAGTGTTGATTCAGCGCCAGGTTGGTGGAAATTTAAGTGTGATCCTCGATCAGATCAGCACCACCATCCGGGAGCGCCTGTCCCTGAAGGGCCAGATTAAGGCACTGACAGCCCAGGGAAAACTTGGCGGGGCGATAATTTCTTTTCTGCCCGTAGCCCTGGGAGGAATTTTTTATCTGCTACAGCCGGAAATGATGACAAATTTTGTCACTCATCCGGTAGGGATTGGCCTGATACTTTTTGGGATTTTCTGGCAGTCGATTGGGATTTTTATAATCTGGCAGATTGTTAATATAGAGGTTTGATCAAATGATTATATATATTGGCGTCATGGTTGCGGTCTCTTTATTTTTTATTTCGGGAGCCCTGTTTTTATTTGGTTCCCGTGGTGAGGAAGTATCCCCTGTATTTCGACGTTTCAAAGAATATACCGGCTACGGAGAAGAAAAAGAGGAAGTTGATTTTGACGAAGAATTGCTGGAAGGTACTTTTTACGAACGAAATATATACCCGGTGATTGAACGGGTGGGAAGACTGCTGGGAGGCGACGAGGAAACAAAAAGGGAAAAACTGGAAAAACAGCTCCAGCAGGCGGGACGGCCCGGGGACCTGGGTCCGAATGAATTTTTGGCTCTGCAGATTGTCCTTGGCTTGCTGTCGATGTCTGTTGTAATCCTCGGTGCTTTAATAATTGGTCCGACCTCCCGCCGGGGAATTGGTCTTTCAATTGCGTTTGCCGCCATTAGTGGCGTGGCCAGTTATGTAATACCAAAGTTTTACCTGGCCAAGCTGGTCACTAAAAGACAGAAAGAAGTCCGTCTTTCTCTGCCCTATGCGATTGATTTGCTTGTTGTTTCCGCCGAAGCCGGTCTGGGTTTTGAGATGGCCCTCAAACGGGTGGTTGATAAGATGAGCGGAACACTTGCTGAGGAATTTCACCGGGTAACAGAAGAAGTCAAACTGGGCACTCCCCGCAAAAAAGCCCTGGCGAACATGGTTAAGCGGGTGGAGGTGGATGAGTTGCAGAGTTTTGTTTCTGCTGTCAACCAGGCTGAAGAACTGGGGGCCAGTATCAGTGAAGTTTTGCGTATTCAAGCCGATCAGATGCGGACAAAGCGGCGCCAGCAGATTGAAGAACAGGCCCAGAAAGCTCCTGTGAAAATGCTTCTGCCCATGGTTCTTTTTATTTTTCCCACGATTTTTATTGTAATACTTGGACCCGTGGGGTTGGAAATTTATCGGCAGGCAACAGGTGACGTCGCCGGAGGGATAGCGGGATAATTATCGTAAAGAACTTAGCTGGATGATATTTTTATTTTCTCGGGACGGTAGTGTAACCCTTCCCTGTAATCTGGTTATTTGCGATAATTTTTATAATCGGCTGGTGGGCGCCCTTAAAAGCGGTAAGATAAGACGGGGCGAGTTTTTTATATTTCCGGGCTGCAGCTGGCCGCATACCTGGTTTATGCGCCGTTCAATTTCAATTTTATTTTATGGGCCAAACGGTGAAATTGTCAGCTATTTACCCCGGATCAGACCCTTTAAATTTGTAAAACCGGTAGAAGCGGCCGGGATGATTGAAATGGATTCCAATCGTCTTGGTCAAATATCTTTGGCTGAATATGAATATATCCGTTTTTCTCCGGCGACGGCCGACCGGTTGGGCCGGCCTGAATTGAGTATTTAGTCAGAAGGTTGTTAATAGTTGGGAATGTTTTGTCGACGATAAGAACGAGGTCTGTCGGGGAATTAAGTTTAAAGCATATTTTTACGTTTAAAGTCGGGATTGAGGTATTTAGCTAATGCGTTCGGAAAATAAAGCTATTGGCTATTATTTATTGTTATTTTTATTGCTGGGAGGATCACTCTTTACCTTTTCCACCTGTGCAGTACAGCTCGGTGTTCAGCACAAGGTTCGGGAGGGGGAGACTCTGTGGCGAATATCTCGGGCTTATGAAGTGGATATTGAAGCAATCATGAAGGCTAACGGGATAGATAATGCTCGTCAGCTTCGTCCGGGAATGAAGCTTGTAATTCCCGGCGAGGTTGAAAAGAAAAATATAGCTAAAGGGAGACTTGCCCGGGCCTCTTCCGCCCCCGGAAAATCCTCCGATTCTTCTCAAGCAGAAAATGAAACAGATACAGCTGAAAACAGTTCGGAAGCACCCGCGCCGGGGGAGATTAATTTTTCTCCAGTCTGGCCGGTGGAGGGGCGGCTTGTCCAGCGTTTTCGTTCCCAGGATGATCCCACCGGGCGAGGAATCAGAATTGAAGCCCCGGAGGGAAATGAAGTTAAGGCTATAGAATCGGGAAATGTAAAATTAGCCGGGCGCTGGGAAGCGGAAGAAAAACTGGGTAAAATTGTAATTATTTATCACAATGAAGAATTTGCCTCTGTTTATGCTCATCTCGATGATTTGTCCGTCCGCGAGGGCGAAAAGGTTGAACGGGGACAGGTTATCGGCAAGGTGGGAAAAAGCGGAATGGTGGATAAGCCGCAGTGTTACCTGGAAATTCGTTATAATCTCCAGCCGGAAGATCCCCTTCTTTTCCTGGAGGAACCGGTGTGACTGTTAAAAAAGAAAATATCGAACCTCTCCTTAAAAGAGCCCGGGTTAAGGATAACCGCCTTAATTTTGAAGCCGTGGCCAGTTTTCTGGATTCTCATGAAGATTTTGCCCTGGATGATGTCCTTGAAAAATTGGAAGATGAAGGGATTGAAGTTGTGGATTCAACATCGGGCGGGAGAAGAAATAATAAATTTCAAAATTCACTGCAGATTTACATGAAAGAAATATCTGAAATTTCTCTACTGGATGCGGACGAGGAAATTGAGTTTTCCCGGACCATTCATGAAGCACGAGAAAAAATATTTGAGCTCTGTGATGAATATGAAATTGATGATGAAGAATTAAAAAAACTGGTTCTTAAAAGTGAAAACAAGGATTTGATTCGGGATAAACTGCGCGAGCGGGGAGTGGTTAATAATCAATTAAGCGGGTTCATGCAGAGGCTAAACAGGTATAAAGAAGAATATCGAGATGCCCACAGCCGGATGGTGGAAGCTAACCTGCGGCTGGTAGTTACAATTGCTAAAAAATATAAGCACTGTGGTTTGAGTTTTAGTGACCTGATTAACGAGGGAAATATGGGGCTGATGAAGGCGGTTGATCGCTATGATTACCGCAAGGGGTTCAGGTTCAGCACTTATGCCGCCTGGTGGATCCGCCAGGCAGTCCTGCGGGCTATTTCCAACAAAGGTCGGACTATTCGACTGCCTGTATACATGGGGGATCTGGTTCGAAAGTGGCAGAAAAAACGAAGTCAATTGCGCCAGGAACTGGGGCGGGAACCTCATATGATGGAGGTGGCGGATGAGCTGGATATAGATTACGAGAAGGCAACCCATATAATGCGTCATTCCCAGGCTCCCACTTCTCTCGAAGCGCCCGTGGGGGATGAAGACGACGCCCAGTTAAAGGACCTTATTGAAGCGGAAGATTCCCGGGACGCCGAACTGGACCTGGAGGAAAATTTGATGAAGCAAAGATTGTGGGAAGCAATTGATACCGAGCTTTCGGAGAAAGAAAGGATTGTTTTTATTCATCGCTATGGTCTGCAGGGAAAAAAAGAGCATACGCTGGAGGAAGTGGGAGAAATTCTGGATTTAACCCGGGAAAGAATCCGTCAGATTCAGAAAAAAGCGCTGGAAAAAGTAAGAGAATCCCCCTACGGGGATGAACTGCGGAACCTTTTAACCGGTTTGACCACTTAAAACAAAAAAAGTCTAAAGTTTTTAGCAAATAGAACGAAATATATATTAGAGTGCTTAAGTTCTAAGCTCCCTTCTGGCGAGCAATGTTTCCCATTGGTTGAACTTGCACTCGTTTGCACTCATTTATAATAGTGGCCGGATGCTAACGGCAGGCATCCGGCCATTTATATGTACAGAAGCAAAATTATTTATTAGTAGAAAAATGATTTTAAGGTTATAAAGGGCTTGATTTTACTTAAAAGCAGGTTTTATGATTTTAACTTAATCTCCTAATCTCTCAATCTCTTAATCTCTCCTTAACTACATGTTGTATAGTTTTCCCATAATCTCCTAATTTCTTAATCTCTCAATCTCTATTCAATAAAACCCAAGCAATTTTTCCAGGACGGATTCAAGCTGTGAGTGGGGAGTGCTCGCTCCTGCGGTTATTCCGACAGTTATTTCACCTTCCGGCAGCCAATTTTGTTGTTGGAGTGTATTTTTACTGTCCACCGGCAGGTAGGTTATAGTTTTTTCTGTAAAACATTGTGAATCCTCAATATGATAGACATTTGTTGAACTGTTTTCGGCTGCAGTCCGGGCAAGGTTTTGGGTGTTGGAGCTGTTGTGCCCGCCAACCACGATAAAAAGATCAAAATGATTTTCTTTCAGCAGGTTTTTGACTGCATCCTGGCGGTCCTGGGTGGCCGAACAGATAGTGCCGATTGAACTGAAATTTTCTGTGCTTCCGTCTCGTTTTCTGATGGTTTCCCGGAATTTATTAAAAATTTTCACCGACTCGTTCATAAGCATTGTCGTTTGGTTGGCCACACCAATTTTTTCCAGGTCTGAGCCAGGCTCAAAATCGGAGGAACTGGCCCGGTTAAATTTATCCAGGAAATCGCTTTTATCCCCGCCGTTGAGCATATAGTTAGTTACGTATTCGGCCTCGGCAAGATCTCTTATTATTAAATATTTATCAGCATAGGAACTGGTGGCAATGGATTCCTGGTGAGAGTATTTACCGTGGATCAAGGCGGTGAATCCCTTTTGATTGAACTCTTTTACTTTTTCCTCGACGGTTCTTACTTCCGGGCAGGTTGTGTCTATCAAGGTGATGTCCCGGTTTTTGAGGTGTTCAAG